>NZ_JBFBCE010000021.1:0-128445 GCF_040689595.1 Streptosporangium sp. NPDC051023
GTAGTACTGACGTGGGCTCGACCGACCCCCGGGGGCGCGGGGCGGGGGCGGCCGTTCGGTGGGACCGGGGCGGCACTATGGGCGCGCGGCCGTTCTGCTGAGCGGGTTTCCCCGGCCGGTTCTCCGCGGGCGAGGTAGCGGAGGGCCACAACCCTGATATAGGGATAAATGGCATTAAACAGGATTGGGGCATCATTTATCGCGAGGAAGAGGTGTTAAGGGTCTTTGGGGGCCGGGTTTTCGCCGACCGATACCTCTCTTCTCGTGATGGGCGACTCCTTTCCGGTAACGCGCACGATCTCGGAGGACCTCCGGAGAAGTCCTGGCCGGTCTTACTCGTAAACCACGGTGTTCCTTCCCGGTCCGCCGTTGAAGACGTCCTCGCCGCGCCTGCCGTGCAGGGTGTCGTCGCCCGCCCCGCCGTTGAGGTCGTCGCGCCCCGGCCCGCCGTACAGGACATCGTTGCCGCCCTCGCCCAGCAGCGTGTCGTTGCCCTCGCCGCCGCAGACCACATCGTCGCCGCCGAGGCCGCGCACGGTGTCTCTGCCGGCCAGCCCGACGATCACGTCAGGTCCGGTGGTGCCGCGCAGCACGTCGTCACGGGCCGTGCCGGTCACGGTGGCCGTACGGCCCGCGCACGCCGCGGTACCGGTGACCGTCAGGCCACGGATCCGACCGAAGTTGTCGAAGGAGCCGAAGCCGATCCGCCCCGAGCCGAAGGTCTTGTCCGTCGCCGTCATCAGCGGGACCGCCGAGTCGTTCATGTAGACCGCGATCTCGCCGGTGGACGCGCAGTGCCGGATCCGAACCTTGTGCCACTCCGCGTCGGTCACCGCGGGGGGAGGGCCGTGTGTGCCGTCCCAATGGCCGTCGATGCGCCGCCGGTCGGCGTTGTTCACGACGAAGATGCCGTTGTGCACCTCTATCTCGTTGCTCTGTGACAGGTGGACGTAGTAGTACTCCGTGTCAGAGCGGTAGCCGAAGACCATGACCACGTCCCGCTCGTCGATGTCCACGTCCTCGTCCAGCCTGATCTCGGCGTCGATCTGCACCGAGGCGAACTCGGGCCCCGTCTTCAGCGTGGCGAACTCGAACGGGCGGCGCGGCCCCGGCGGTTCGGTGCCGGGCTCGGTCAAGATCACCTCGTCGCCGGGGAAGCGCCACTTGCCGGGTGTGCGGGGCGCCCAGTCGGACTGGGCCATCACGTTGCCGACCGCGACGGTGCCGACGGCGCAGTCGGCGTGCTGCGGGGGCCGGGTGACCCGCCAGATCTTGCCGTTGGCCTTGGCCAGGACGAACAACTCGCCGCTGCCGTCGATACCGAGGCGGAGGTCGACACGGTCGCTGCCCGAGAGCTGGTCCATCGTCGTCTTCTGCCCGGCGGCGTCGAACAGCGTCAGCTCCTTGACCGTCGCGAGCCCGCCGCCCCTGACCATCTCCCCGACCTCGGAGTAGAAGATCCTGCCGCTGACAATGTCGCCGTAGACGTACTTCCCGGTCAGCTCGGGCACAGCCCGGCCCCGGTAGACGAAGCCGCCGACCAGCGCGTTGCCGGTGTCGTGGTCGTAGCTGATCACCGGGTAGGTGTAGCCGTGCCCGGCGTCGTCCGCGGGCAGCGGGTAGACATGGGTCGGGTCGGACTTCTTGAACAGGAAGCCGCCCTCGCGCTCGTTCCAGCCGAAGTTGTCGCCCGCCCTCGCCTCGTAGACCGAGTCGATGTTGACCTCGCCGATCATGCCGATGTACATCTTGCCGGTCGCCGGGTCCCAGCTGAACCGGTGTGGGTTGCGCAGGCCGTAGACGTAGATCTCGCCGAGCGCGCCCGGTTTGCCGGTGAACGGGTTGCCGGGCGGCACGCCGTACCCGCCGCCGTGTCCGTTGGTGCCCGCCGGGTCGATGCGCAGGATTTTGCCGTGCGGCGTCCCCAGGTTCTGCGGGCCCGTGCTGAACTCCGGCGTGATCTCGCCGTCGCCCATGGCGACGTAGAGCAGGGTGCGTTCCGGGTCGCCCGCCTTGGCGGTCGGGTTGAAGCCGATCTGCTGGACATTGTGCAGGAAGGTGCTGAACCCGATCCGCAGCACCTCGCGTCTCGTCCCCGAGAAGACGTTCGCCGCCGGGTCGGTCGCGGTCCACTCGGTGATCACGCTGTGCACGGAGGTGTCGTCGGGGTAGGGCAGGTCGGGCGTGTGCGCCCGCAGTGCGGGACCCGCCTCGGAGTGCACGGTGTAGAACGTGCCGTTGGTGGCGAAGTCGGGATGGAAGGCGACGAAGCCGAAGCCGGTGCCCAGGTTGGGGCTGGACTGGAAGTCGGGGAAGGCCGCCGCGACGTCGAGGAACAGCGCGGGGGTGCCGTTCGTGACGAGGTACATCTTGCCGTTGAGGTCGGGCACGTAGAGCCGTCCGGAGCCGTCCGGGATCTCCCCGATGTAGTTGATCCGGGTCCTGGGCACGCTCTGGCTGCTGGCGGGGATGGTGGTGAACTCCCGCAGGGTGACGCCGAGGCCGGTGACCACGGGAGTGCCGGGCAGCGGGTCGGGAAGCGGCAGCCCGCTGGTGTCCGCGACGCCGCAGGCGTCGGCGCGCCCGCCGGGCACCCGCAGGTTCACGCCGCCGGTGTCGACCGCGATGTCGTCGTAGTAGAGGGCGGTGTCGCTACGGGCCTCGTTGATCACGGCGAACCGGTCCAGTGCCTCCGTGGTGCCGTTGCGGAAGCCGAACCGCTTCTCCGCGTCCGCGGGCAGCCGGGTGGTCACCGCGTACGGGCCGCCCCTGCTGTACATCGTGAAGGTGCCGGTGGCGTTGTCCGCGACCAGCCACACGCACTGCCAGCTGTTCGCCGTCCAGGTGCCCGAGGGGGAGAAGCCCCCCGCGTCGCGGGCGTCCAGCGTGTCGGAGCTCTGGTTGTGCGCCTGGACCTCGAAGTCGTCGAGCGAGTACGGCTCGTCCACGTCGGTCAGACCGACACTGGTGCCGACCTCGCCCGCCCGGTGGAAGCGGAAGAACAGGGTGCCGCTGGTGCCCGGCGCGATCGCGGGGACCGCCCGGAACGCCTCCCGGTTTCCGCCGGTTATCCGGATCGCCTGGTTCTTCGGGTCCCTCGGATCGGGGGAGACGGTCACCGCCCCGCCGTAGGTCGTCCAGCCGTCCTGGCCGTCCAGCGCACCGGGGGCGTAGTCCTCCAGGTCGAGAACCTTGTCGAAGGCGGGGGTCGGGTCGTCGAGGGTCGTGCCGTCCGGGTCGAGGTGGATGTTGTCGATGTAGGAGACCCCGCGCGGCGGGTCCTGCGGGTCGTTCAGGTGCAGGAAGGTGACCAGCGGGGCCGAGCCGCCGGTCCTGAAGGCAAAGGTGTCCCGGCCGTCGGCGGTGATCGGGACCGGCTGGGCGCCCGGCGCGGCGACGCGCACCTGATAGGTGTCGGCCGCGGTGTCGACCACGGCCCAGATCCGGTAGATCACGCCGGAGGCGAGGGTGACGTTGCCCGCGACCCGGTCCCGGTCGCCGTCCCGCAAGACCAGGCCCTGCTCGTTGACCCGGACCTGGACGGCGTAGTCGTCCAGATCCAGTTCGTCGCCGGTGGTGTCGAAGCCGAGGCCCGGCGACGCGTCGGCGCTCAGGCCCATGCTGACGTCGGTCTTGGCCGGGTCGTCGGCGGCGAACTCCCAGAAGAGGGTGCCGGTCGCGCCCTCCGCGATCGCCAGGTCGTCCAGGGCGGCGTAGGCGTTGCCCCGGTATTGGATCGGCTGGGCTCCGATGTCCAGCTTGTTGATCAGCGTCTTGCCGGAGAAACCCGCGGGCACCGCGTCGCCCGCCAGGGCTCCGTCGGCGGCTCCGGGCGTGTTGACATGCCAGGTGCCCTGTGAGCGCAGGCTGCCGTTGGCGTAGTCGTCGAAGGTGGTCAGGGCACAGAGCGCGGGACAGGGGGGTGCGGCCGCGACGGCCTGGGGGGTTGCGACCAGGGTCAACCCCATACCGGTTACCAGGGCGAGCGCGGGGGCCAGCAGACGGCGCGGGAAGCCGGGCACCGGTAGCCGGCGCGGGGAGACGGACGCCAGAAGCCGGCGCAGGGCGGTGGTCAGGGCGGGCATACGGATCCTTCTCGGAGGGGGAGCGATCCATGAGCGCTTACAAGAGCGTTTACCTTCGTCCTGTGCCAGATGTTAATCCTGGAGCCAAAGGTGTCAACGACGCGGCCCGCCTCCGCCCCGCCCGCCCATGACCGAAAACACCAGGTCACACACCACTCGGGCCGCCGCCGTGACCGCAACCCCCATCGGAGCGCGCGGCGGGGACCCGGGACCGTCAATGGGCGCGCAGGCGTAGCCCCCTGGGGGTCGGGTGGAATCCGGCGGACTCCAGGGCGGCTCCCAGCGGGGAGTCGTTGATGGCGGCGCCGTCCGCGCGTTCAACGGTCAGCTTGCCCAGCGCGCCGTCGCGTACGGCCAGCGCGAGGGCGTCGACGGCGGGCTGGAGGCTGTCGCCGTCGGTGAAGGACAGCAGGGTTCTGCCGCCGCGCTCCACATAGAGGATCAGGTGCCCGTCCACCAGCACCACCAGGGAACCCGCCTTCCTGCCGGGTTTGTGGGACACCTCACCCGGATGGGCGGCCCAGGGCAGGGCGGCGCCGTACGGGTTGGCCGGGTCGGTCGCCGCCAGGACCACCGCCCGCCGCGCGCCCTCGCCCGGCGGGCGGGCGTTCCACGGGTCGTTCGCCGGGCGCGCGTTCCATGGGTCGCTCGCCGGGCGGGCGGTCTCTGGTGCCGCCGGGGTCGCGCGCATCCGGTCGACCGCGCCCGGCAGCGCGAACTGCGCTCCGCCCAGGCCCTCGACGAAATAGCCCCTGCGGCACCGGCCGCTCTCCTCGAAGGCGCGCAGCACCGGGTAGACCGCGGCGAACCCGCCGGGCAGCCGCTCCGCGGCGACCGCGCCGCGGGTGACCACGCCGTGCCGCTCCAGCAGGACCTCCGCCTGGGCGTGTGCCCGCTGGGTCGCGTCCTGCGAGGGGGCGGGCAGCGGCCACCAGCGCCCGCCGACGGTCGGTGGCCCGCTCCGCGTGGGCAGGACCGCGCGCCGCCTGCGCGTGGGCGCCCTGCGGTGCGCAGGGCGCCCGGTGCCTAGTGTGGCGCGCAGCGGCGCGAGCGTGTCACCGGTGACCCGTCCTGCCCACACCAGATCCCACAGCGCGGCGGCGAGCAGGCCGTCGTCCGGGACCGAGCCCGGCATGAGGGAGCCGACGCGGCCTGACAGGTCGCGGAAGAACAACGCGCCCCCGCCGCCAAGGACCTCGAGCACCCGCTCGTGCACCGGGGTCATGGTGATCTCCACGGGATCGGGCATCAGCAGCGGGGCGGTGTCCGCGAAGTACAGTGCCATCCAGCCGTCCCCGCCGGGCAGCGACCCCTGCCCCGCCCAGACGACCTCGCCCGACGCCGTCAGCTCGTCCAGCAGCGAGGGGTCGTATCCGGGCACCCGCGAGGGCAGGATCAACGTCTCCAGCGCGGAGGCGGGCACCGCGGCCCCCTGCAGCTGCTCGATCGCGCCGACCAGTGCGTCGAGGGGCGGCCTGCCCCGCTGGGGGCTGCCGGTGATGCCGTGCCACGCGGGGGCGAAGGCGGCCAGGGTCTCGGGGGTGACCGGCTCGACCTCCTTGCGGAGCCTGGCCAGCGACCTGCGGCGCAGCATCCGCAGCACCCCGCTGTCGCACCACTCCTCCCCCCGGCCCCCCGGCCTGAACTCCCCGCTCACCACCCGCCCGGAGACGGCCAGGCGGCGCAGCGCGTCGGTGACGACCGCGGGGCCCAGCCCGAACCTGGCGGCCGCCGTGCCCGCGGAGAACGGGGCGCGGGTGCGGGCGTGCCTGGCGACGAGGTCACCAAGCGGATCCTCGACCGGTTCGAGGAACGCGTGCGGCACCCCGACCGGCAGTGGCACGCCGAGCGCGTCACGCAGCCGGGCGGCGTCCTCGATCGCCGCCCACTGCTCCTGACCGGCGATCCGCACCCTGATCGCCCGCCGGGCGGCCTCAAGCTCGGTCAGCCAGGCGGGGTCGCCCTCGCGCAGGCTCACGTCCGCCACGACCAGGGGACCGTGTGAGCGGAGCAGGTCGGCCAGGTCCTCGGCGCCGCGCAGCGGCCGGTCGAGTCGGGCCAGCTCCCGCTCGGTGTCGGCGATCACGTCGGGGTCGAGCAGCTCGCGCAGGTCAGCCTGGCCGAGCAACTCGGCCAGCAGGCTCGTGTCGAGGGCGAGCGCCTGCGCGCGACGCTCCGCCAGGGGCGCGTCCCCTTCGTACATGAACGCGCCGACGTAGTTGAACAGCAGCGACGCCGCGAACGGCGACGCCTGCCCGGTCTCGACCTCGACGAGCCGCACCCGCCGCGCCGAGATGTCACGCATGAGCCGGACCAGCCCGGGGACGTCGAACACGTCCTGTAGGCACTCGCGCATCGTCTCCAGCACGACGGGGAACGAGCCGTATCCGCCCGCCACGTTGAGCAGGTGCGAGGCCCGCTGCCGCTGCTGCCACAGCGGGGTGCGCTTGCCCGGGGTGCGCCGGGGCAGCAGCAGCGACCGCCCCGCGCACTCCCGGAACCGCGCGGCGAACAGCGCGGAGCCGCCCAGCTCCTCCGTGACGATCTGCTCGATCTCGTCGGCGTCGAAGATCGCGATGTCCGAAGGGGGGCCGGAGAGCGTGTCGGGGACCCGCAGCACGATCCCGTCGTCGGAGTGCACCGCCTGCACGTCGACGCCGTAGCGCTCCCGTAGCCGCCGCCCGATCGCCAGGGCCCACGGCGCGTGCACCCTGGCTCCGTACGGCGAGTGCACCACGACCCGCCAGTCGCCCAGCTCGTCGTGGAACCGCTCGACCAGCAATGTCCGGTCGTCCGGCACGTATCCGGTCGCCTCCCGCTGCTCGGCCAGGTAGGACAGCAGGTTCGCCGCGGCGAACCCGTCGAGCCCGGCCGCCCTGATCCGCTCCAGCGCACCCTCGCGCGCCGAGCCGTTCCCCTCGTCCGGGACTGCCTTCGCTCCCTCGCCCGCCGCCCCGCCCCGCCCGCCGGAACCCGTTTTCGCGCTCGAGCTCGCCCGCGAGTCCGCGCCCGCGCCGGACATCTCGCGCAGGAACGCGCCGATCGCCCTGCCGAGCTCGGCGGGGCGCCCCGCGCTGTCGCCGTGCCAGAACGGCAGTTTGCCCGGCTGCCCCGGGGCGGGGGACACCAGCACCCGGTCGGCCGTGATGTCCTCGATCCGCCACGAGGTCGCGCCCAGCACGAACACGTCCCCGGCACGCGACTCGTAGACCATCTCCTCGTCCAACTCGCCCACCCGGGAGGCCTTCTCCCCGACCAGGAACACGCCGAACAGCCCGCGGTCGGGGATCGTGCCGCCGTTGGTCACCGCCAGCCGCTGGGCGCCGGGGCGCCCGCTCAGGACGCCCGTGACCCGGTCCCACACGATGCGCGGGCGCAGCTCGGCGAACTCCTCGCTGGGGTAGCGCCCCGCGAGCATGTCGAGCGTCGCCTCCAGCGCGCTGCGGGGCAGCCCGTGGTACGGCGCGGCACGCCGTACCAGGGTCTCCAGGTCGTCGACCGTCCACTCGTCGAGCGCGGTCATCGCCACGATCTGCTGGGCCAGCACGTCGAGCGGGTTGCGTGGATAACGGAGCTCCTCGATCTCCCCGCTCCGCATCCGCTCGGCGACCACGGCCGTCTGGATCAGGTCGCCGCGGTACTTGGGGAAGATCACGCCACGCGAGATCGCCCCCACCTGGTGACCGGCCCTGCCGATCCGTTGCAGTCCGCTCGCCACGCTCGGCGGCGATCCGACACAGGCGACCAGGTCGACCGAGCCCATGTCGATGCCGAGCTCCAGGCTGGAGGTCGCGACGACCGCGGGCAGCCGTCCGGACTTCAGCGCCTCCTCGATCTGGGAGCGCTCCTGTTTCGAGACCGATCCGTGGTGAGCCCGCACGATCTCGGGGACCGCCCCCTTCGACGCGCCGGCCTGCGCCATCATCGCGGCCGGGGTCGACAGGGAGGCGGCGGGCACAGACGGGGGCGACCCAGGTTGCCCGGTGTCGCCGGGCCGCCGCTCCCAGGCCAGCTCGTTGAGACGGGTGCACAGCCGTTCGGCCAGCCGCCGTGAGTTGGCGAACACGATCGTCGAGCGATGCTCCCCGATCAGGTCGAACAGCCGCTCCTCGACGTGTGGCCAGATGGACCGCTTGGCCGGGGGCTCGGTCAGCCACCGGTCCTCGTCATCGGGTCCCGCGGGCCGTACCGGGGCGTCGAGCTCGGTCATGTCCTCGATCGGCACGACCACCTCGACCTCGATCACCTTCTCCGAGGGCGGCTGGACCACCACGGCGGGCCTGAGGCCGCCGAGGAAGGCGGCGACCTCGCTGACCGGGCGCACGGTCGCCGACAGGCCGATGCGCTGGGCGGCCCTGGGGAGCAGGCCGTCGAGCCGTTCCAGGCTGAGGGCCAGGTGCGCGCCGCGTTTCGTGGCCGCAACCGCGTGCACCTCGTCGACGATGACGGTCTCCACGCCGCGCAGGGCCTCCCGGGCCTGACTGGTCAGCAGCAGGAACAGCGACTCGGGGGTCGTGATGAGGATGTCCGACGGCTTCGCCGCGAAGCGCCGCCGTTCCTGCGCCGAGGTGTCGCCGGAGCGGATCGCCACCGAGATCTCCGGCACCGGCAGCCCGAGCCGCCGCGCGGTCTGCTTCAGCCCGGCCAGTGGTGCCCTGAGGTTGCGCTCGACGTCCACCGCCAGCGCCTTGAGCGGGGAGACGTAGAGAACGCGGCACGGGCTCGCGGCGGAGGCGGCCGTCGAGGTTGTGCGTTCCGCGGCCAGCCGGTCGAGTGACCACAGGAACGCGGCGAGTGTCTTGCCCGACCCGGTGGGCGCGACCACGAGGGTGTTGTCCCCCCGGGCGATCGACGCCCACGCCCCCTCCTGGGCGGCGGTCGGGGCGGAGAAGGCCCCGGCGAACCACTCCCTGGTCACGGGGGTGAAATGGCCGAGCACCCCGCCCGCGGGATCGGTGTTCGCTTCGCGCACGGCTCGCCCCCTCGTCCTCCCGGTCCGGCCGTCCGGCCCGGTCCACCGCTCCATAGTGCACGGCCCCACCGACAGAATCCGCCTCCCGCCCGCGCCCCACAGCAGGAGGAAAGATCGCCATAAGTCGTCTTTAATATGCTTTGCCTCCTTTAGTGCCTTTGTCTGCCGTGAAGATCTGTTGCCTTGTCACCCGGTTCCGCTGAGGCGCAGGCGCGGCACCGGCGGGATACGGGGGCGGTGAGAGGACGGCGGCGAAAACCTCACACGCGGCGAAGTGCCCAGGAAAGGTTCATCCGCCGATAAGACGGAGATAGATCTCAAATGAGCACCCGACCCAGTGAACGGTGAGCCAGCGATGAGCATCGACCATCCGGCCGTCGAGGCGGCACGTGAACGGATCAAGGCGGAGCATCTGAGGGAGCACCGCCCGCCGAGCAGTGCGAGAGGCCTGCACCACTTCGCACTCGTCTGCTCGGACGTCGAGACCACGATCGCCTTTTACCAGGACCTCTTGGAGTTCCCCCTCACCGAGATCTTCGAGAACCGCGACTACCGGGGGTCGAACCACTTCTTCTTCGACATCGGCAACGGCAACCTGCTGGCCTTCTTCGACTTTCCCGGGCTGGATGTCGGCCCCTACCGGGAGGTGCTCGGCGGGCTTCACCACATCGCCATCTCGGTCGACCCGTCGACCTGGGAGCGGCTCCGCGGCAAGCTGGAGGCGGCGGGCATTCCGCACCAGATCGAGAGCGGCGCCTCCATCTACTTCCGCGACCCCGACGGCGCTCGCCTCGAACTGCTCGCCGACCCCCTCGGCGAGATGTACGGCTCGCGCGTCCTTTGACCGGCCCTCTCCGGGATTCGTGCCCGGAGAAGGGACCATACTTGGAGGATGCGCCTGTCGGAGTTCTGGAGCCGGATGAAACTGCACTTTGGTGATGTCTACGCCGAGTCGTGGGCCCGCGACTACGTCATCGCCGACCTGGGAGGGCGCACCGTGAACCAGGCGCTCGCCGACGGCTTCGCGGCCAAGGACGTCTGGCGGGCCGTGTGCGGGGTGTCCGACGTCGCCGCCCCGCTGCGCTGACGTCCTCCCGGCTCCACCTCCTCCGCCTCCTGTGGCTCTCCGCCTCTCCGGTGCCCTTTTCTGCCGATCCGGGGCTTCCTGCTGCGTTCCCCTTACCCGGCGCCGGTTTCCTCTCCTGCTCCGGCCTGTGGTGCGAAACGCCGCCGGATACGGACATCCCTTTCCCGTCCTCGATCTTGAATTCCGTTCGGGAGAGGGTTGGCCGGTTGTGGCCATTTCCCGATGCGCTGTCACCTAGCTGTGTAAACCTGCGAGTAGTGTCTGTCGCCCCGCCGTGCGGGAGAACTCTCCTCGTCACTCCGCGCCGAATTCGGTATGGTACGCCCCGTTGATCGACTTTTCCGGTACGGCTGTCACCTGGCCGAATACTGTTCCGGTCGCAAATAGCGAGGGTTAAGTAACAAAAATTGGTAGATACATTACGGTCCCGCTGTTGTATACCCAAGGTATGAGCATCCGGATAGTGGAGGTCTGTCCGCTACGTCTCGTGTCAACCGCGAGCCGATTCGCCCCATGACCCCTTATCCGCTCGCCAGGGGCGGGCTCGTCGTGGAGACGCCTCAGTCGCGACAGGCGCCCCGGAGACCGTCGTGCGCGCCTCCACCGGCTCTCGCCGGTGGAGGTGAGGGCGGTGCCGGCCCTCGGGGGCGGCGGCCGTACCTCCTGAGCCGGACCTTTCGTGATCTCATGACGGCTCGCACGCGGGTTTCGGCCGCCGACGAGCCGGACGTAAACCTCCACCGCCGCGATTTCCCCGGTCAGACACGATGGCGATGAAGAGTGCCGCACAGAAGAAGACGGTCCTGCTGGCCGAGAGTCGCACGCTTCTCCGGATCGGCCTGAGGGAGATCCTCCACGAGGCCGGTGACATGGCGGTCACCGGTGAGACGACCGACTCCGCGGACACGATCCGCAGCATCCGCGACCTCTCTCCCGAGGTCGTCGTGATGGGGCCGCTCACCGACTGCGCCGACTCCGTCGAGGCGACGAGGAAGATCGCCGCGGAGCTCCCATGCGGGCCGCCCCGGTTTCTCGCGCTCGTCGACGCCTGGGACGCCCGGGTCTTCGACATGACCGAGCCGGAGGTCGGGGGGCTGCTGTTCACGAACGCGTCCGCGGAGGAGCTTCGCGCCGCGATCCGGATGCTGTCGGCCGGATACTCCTTTCTCGCCCCCGAGGTGTACCAGAGGGCCGTCCGGGCCGCCGCAGGCCCGAGGACGCCGCCGGTGACCGACATGACCAGCAGGGAACTTGACGTGCTGCGCCTGCTCGCCCGTGGCTACACCAACGCGGAGATCTCCAGGGACCTCTCGCTCAGCGAGAGCACCGTCAAGTCCCACGTCCAGAACGTGCTGCACAAAAAGCACCTGCGGAACCGGGCGGGCGCGGTGATCTACGCCTATGAGACGGGCCTGATGAAGGTGGGCGAGAACCTCCCTCACCTGTCCCGCAGGACATATCCGGAGGAAGAACGCAACAGAGCGGCCAACGCGTAGCGGCGAGCCGGTGTCAGTCCACTTACCCGCCCATTGGTACTTTCGCAAGATCGCTTCGCTTGCCACGATGGCACTCCGTGATGTCCATACAGGGCAAGGCCGACCGGCGGCGCGGCATGATCGGTGCGGCGACCGCGATGTTCTGCGTCGGCACGCTGACAGGGGTCTCTCCCGCGCTTCACGCCTACCCGGTGTACGGCGGGCAGGCGGTGCGCTACGCCGTCGGCGCCGTCCTGCTGTTCGCCGTCGCGAAGGCCAGGCGGCTACCGCCGGTCAGGCTGACCCGGCGCGAACTCCTCCTCGTCGTGCTCCTGGCCCTGGTCGGGCTCGCGGCGTTCAACGTGTTCATCGTCGAATCGACCCGTTACGCCGATCCCGCGATGGTCGGCACGATCGTGGCCACGGTTCCCATCGTCTTCGCGGTGGCCACACCGCTCATGGAGGGCAGGAGACCGACCCCCCACGTCGTGGTCGCCGCGGTCGTGGTCGCGATGGGGGCGGCCGTCACGATCGGCCTGGGCGGCGCGACGCTGGTCGGGGTGCTGCTCGCGCTCGGCGCGCTCGGCGGCGAGGTGGGGTTCTCGCTGCTGGCGATCCCGCTGCTGCCGAAGCTCGGCGCGGTCAGGGTCGCCGCCTATTCGGCCGCCGCGGCGGTGCCGCTGCTCCTGATCACCGGAGCCCTCGTCGACGGGCCACGGATGCTGAGGGCGCCCTCGCCCTCCGAGGCGGCGGCACTGGGCTACCTGGCCGTCGTGGTGACCGCGTTCGCGTTCTTCTGCTGGTACGACGCGCTGCCCCGCCTCGGTGCCGAGCGCGCGGGCCTGTTCTCCGGCTTCCTGCCGCTCGGCACCATCGTCGCCGCGCTCGTGCTGGGGACCGGCCATCCCGGCTGGCCCGAGTTCCTCGGGGCCGCCCTGGTCGTCGCAGGCCTGTTGCTCGGGCTACAGCCCGCGCCCGCTCCGGTCCCGGTGGGACGTCACACGGTCGAGCAAGCCGAGTAGCGGGGCCGTCGCCGCCGTGGTCACCAGCGCCATGAGGACCAGGACGACGAACAGCCTGTCGCTGAGCAGTCCCAGGGCCAGCCCGAGGTTGAGCACCACCAGCTCGGTGAGGCCGCGGGCGTTGAGGAGCACCCCGAGTGTCGCCGAGTCCGGCCAGCTCAGCCCGGACGCGCGGGCCATCAGCATCGGCCCCGTCAGCTTGCCCAGCATCGCGACCACGATGACGAGCGCGGTGACGCCGAGCAGCGTCGTGTCGAACCCGCTGCGCCAGATGTCGGTGCGGAGGCCGGTGCCCACGAAGAAGAACGGCAGTAGCAGGACGCCCGAGACGGAGTTGATCCGCTCGGTCAGCCGGGTGAGGGAACCGGCCGGGCAGCACAGGCCGTAGAGGAAGGCGCCGAAGATCGCGTGGATCCCGATCGCCGAGGTCGCGGCGGCCGACACCAGGAGACCCGCGAGCAGCACCAGGAGGCGCATCTCCTCGCGGCCTTCGAGCGCGGCGAAGACCCGGGTCAGCCAGGGGCGTGCCAGCCACGTCATGGCGGCGCCGTACACGATCACGAGCGTCACGGTGAGCACGGCCCTGGCCGGGGTGTCCCGGCCCGCGACGGCGGTCATGGCGGCGATCAGGCACCACGCGACCACGTCGGCGATCGCGGCGCACAGCATGCTCAGCCTCCCCAGCAGGGTGCGGAGCATGCCCCTTTCCGCCAGGATGCGGGCCAGCACGGGGAAGGCGGTGATCGACAGGGCGGAGCCGAGGAACATCGCGAAGACCACCGGGCTGGCCTGAGGCCCGGCCCAGTCGCGGTACAGCAGGATCGCCAGGAGCGCGCCGCCGAGGAAGGGGCCGGCGATCCCCGCGTGCGCGATCGCCGTGGCGACCCTGCCCTGTCCCTTCAACGAGGTCTGCCGGGTCTCCTGGCCGACGACGAACATCAGGGCGATCAGCCCGAGATCGGCGAGGCCCTGCAGGACGGGGCGCAGCTCGACGGGGAAGAGCCAGGAGCCGGCTCCGGGCACGAGCGCGCCGAGCACCGAGGGCCCCAGGCAGAGACCGGCGAAGATCTCCCCGACGACCTGCGGCTGTCCGAGGCGTTTCGCCAGCCGCCCGAAGAGCCTGGCGGCCAGGATGACCACGGCGATCGAGACGAAAAGCTGGACGCTGTGGTCGGCCGGTCCGGAACCGGTCGGCGTCCCGCGGCCGGGCCTCGCGGACGTGCCCATCGCCACCAGCAGCCCGAGGGCCGCCAGGGCGGGCACCGCCGCGGTGAGGACGTACAGGACGACGGTGACGCCGCGGTTCGTGGCCGGGGCGGGCTCCGGTGGCCGGGAGCCGACCTCGACCGTGTCCGTGGACACCGGTGTCATCGCACCTCCGCGGTGAGCAGGCGACGGTGGACCTTGCCGTTCGGGGTGCGGGGCAGCGCGTCCACGTACCGGACGACATCGACGATCATGTGACGGGGCAGCGCGGCCGCGCAGTGGCGCTTGACCTCCAGCAGGTTCGGGCGCTCCTCGCCCGAGGGCACCGCGTAGGCGACCAGCCTGGCGTCGATCCCGCTGCCGGTCAGCACCACGGCCGCGTCGCTGATGGCGGGATGCGCCTGCAGCACCGACTCGATCTCGCCGATCTCGACGCGGTGTCCTCTGACCTTGATCTGACCGTCGCGCCTGCCGAGGAATCGGTAGTCGCCGTCGTCCTGCAGGACGACCCGGTCACCCGTGGCGTACGGCCTGCCGCCCTGCGGCGGGTGGCCCCAGTACCCCAGCATCACCGTCGGCCCATCGACGATCAGCTCGCCCTCCTCACCGGGGCCTGCGACGCCCCCGTCCTCCCTGACCGCCCACACCCGGTCGCCGGAGCAGGCCCGTCCGATCGGAACGGGCGCGGTCCTGTCCTCCGGCAGCACGGTGACCTCGTGGAAGGTGCACACGTTGGTCTCGGTGGGACCGTACAGGTTCAGGAAGCGCACTTCGGGGAGATGCTCACGGAGCGTGCGCAGGTGTGTCACCGGATACGGCTCGCCGGCGAACAGCAGCGCGCGCAGGTCGGCGGGGCGGGTGTCGAGCAGGCCGCCGTCGCGGGCCATCAGGATCAGCGCGGAGGGCACCGAGTACCACACCGTGATCCGCCGGTCGAGGAGGAAATCGACCAGCAGGCGTGGCGCGTAGGCCGTCTCCTGAGGGATCAGGTGCACCGACGCCCCAGCGCGGAAGGCCACGTACAGGTCCAGGACGGACAGGTCGAAATGGAAGGGGGCGTGGTTGGCGAACCGGTCGGCGGGGGTCGCCTCAAGCTCGGCGGCGGCCCAGTCGACGAAGGCGAGCGCGTTGCGGTGCGAGAGGCACACCCCCTTCGGCACACCGGTCGAGCCCGAGGTGTAGAGGATGTAGGCGAGATCGTCGGCCGCCCCACCCGGGTCGGGCGGCGGCTCGGCGGGCGGGGCGTCCACTGGGCCGTCGGCGCGCAGACCGGGGACACCGACCCCGTGCCGCTCCAGTGTCCGCAGGCGCTCCTGCGAGGCGACGACGGCACGGGGCGCGCAGTCCCGCACGAGGTGGACGGCCCGGTCGGCCGGGCTGAGCGGGTCGACGGGCACGTACGCGGCCCCCAGGCGCAGCACCGCCTGCATGGCGACGACCGCCCGCGCCGACTTGTCGAGCCAGAGCGCGACGCGGTCGCCCCGCCGTACGCCGATCCCGGCCAGCGCGCGTGCCAGACGGTCGGCCTCCGCGTCCAGCTCGCCGTAGCTCAGTGTGCCGTCCGCGCCGACGACGGCGGTTGCCGCGGGGGTACGGCGGGCGCTCTCACGAACGAGATCGTGCAGTCTCATAATCCCAGCTCCTTGGCGATCTGCTCAAGCTGGATCTCGGACGTCCCGGAGAAGACGGTCGAGGGCAGCGCGTCCCTGAGCTCGCGCTCGACGCCGGTCTCCGTGCGGACGCCCGCCCCGGCGAAGATCTGCACGGCGTCGAGACCGGCCTGCACCGCGCCCTCGCTGACCGCGAGCTTGGCCATCGCGACGTCCAGCACGGCGTGCTCGCCCCGGTCGAGCCGCCAGCATGCCTGCCACAGCAGCAGACGCGCCGCCTCAAGGCGGAGCCGCAGCCGCGCGACGCGGTGGGACACCGCCTGGTTGTCGGAGATGCGGCGACCGAACTGCCGGCGTTCCCGCGCGTGGTCGACGCAGCGCTCCAGCAGCAGTTCCGTCCTGCCCAGATAGCCCGCGAACAGGCAGGTGCGCTCCCAGCGCATCGAGGACTGGAAGATCGCCGCGCCCTGCCCCTCCCTGCCGAGACGGTTGCCCGCGGGGACGCGGCACCCGTCGAGCCGGACCACGGCGGCGGGGACGCTGTCCAGCCCGACTTTGCTGAACGGCTCGCCGACGGTCAGCCCCTGAGTGTCCCGCGAAACGGCGAACGCGCTCACCCCGAGGTGGCCGAAGGCCGGGTCGGTCGAGGCGTAGACGGTGAAGACGTCCGCGATCGGAGCGTTGCTCACGAAGGACTTGGTCCCGGTGATGACGTAGTCGTCGCCGTCCCGCACCGCGCGCGTCGTCATCGCCGTGACGTCGGAGCCCGCGCCCTCCTCGGTGATCGCGTTGGCGCCGATCAGCTCGCCGGAGCACAGCCCGGGGAGCGTCCCGTCCCGCAGTTCCGCGCCGCCGTGCTCGGCGATGGGCATCGCGCAGGCGAACAGGTGCGCCATGGTGGCGAACACCAGTCCCATGTCCGGGCAGCCCCTGCCGAACGCCTCGACGGTCCTGGCCGTGCTCAGGAAGCCGAGCCCGCCGCCGCCGTGCTCGACGGGGACGGAAAGGCCTGTCAGCCCGAGCCCCGCGCACCGTTTCCAGTCCTCACGGGTGAGGAATCCGTCTTCGATGACCGGCCATGTACGTGTCTTTTCCCGGACCAGCTCGTATCGCTCCCGCTGGTCGGGATCCCAGGCGAAATCCACAGTCGGAAGCTTAGGATCGGCCGCTTTCCACTGTCCTCATCCTTCCAGCGGAAGCCGTACTCCGCCGTTCTGCCCCGAACACCGGAAAACGCCTGGAAGGCGCTTCGTCCGTCATCACTTCCACCCCCTACCAAAGGATGAGCCGTCCGATCGACCGAGGGGCAGGCGAAGGGTGAAGTTCAGTATTTGTCATGAGGACAGTCAGACTGCGGGCTTCGTAGTCTCATGCCGGTGGCCGTGCCCACGGCGACGGCCACGGCGGCGTGACCGCCCGGTGGGTCACCCATAAGACGGGAGCGGCAAATGAACGAGTCGGAGGTCGCCGACGTACTCCGGAAATACCTGGAGGAGAGAATCCTCGACGCTTCGGACGTCGAGATCGAACTGGACACCCCGCTGCTCGAATGGGGAATTCTCAATTCGCTCACGACAACCCGGCTCGTGGGCTTCATCAGGGAACAGTTCGGAATTGAGATTCCCGTCGAGGAAATGGTGGGCGGGAACTTCAAGGACCTGCTGAGCATCAGCAGGCTCGTCGTCGGGCTCGGCGTCGAGTGAGCGTGCCCCGGTGTGTCCGTGAGCGTGTCTACGAGGGGAAGAGCAATCATGTCCGACGTTGACTTCGACATCGCGATCATCGGAGGCGGTCCCGCGGGATCCACGATCGCCTCCTACCTGTCACAGGCCGGCCTGTCCTGTGTGGTGTTCGAGAGCGCGATCTTCCCGCGCGAGCACGTGGGGGAGTCCCTGATACCCGCGACGACTCCCGTGCTGTCCGACATCGGCGCGCTGGCGAAGATCGAGGCGGCGGGCTTCCCCAAGAAGTACGGCGCCGCGTGGACCTCGGCGGCCGAGACGAAGATCCCCACGCTGGGCTTCGACCTCTCCCACGGCTTCAGGGCGGCCGAGATCGAGTTCAGCGAGCGTGACCAGGCCGGGGTGAACCAGGACTACACCTACCACGTGGACCGGGGCCTGTTCGACCTGATCCTGCTGCAGCACGCGGAGTCGCTCGGAGCCAAGGTCTACGAGGGAATCCGGGTGCGGCGGGTCGACTTCTCCGAGCCGGACCCCAGGGTGTTCTTCACCATAGGCCGCAGGGAGACGGACGTGCGGGTGCGGATGGTGGTCGACGCCAGCGGGCGCAACACCTTCCTCGGCAGGCAGCTCAAGCTCAAGGTCTCCGACCCGGTGTTCAACCAGTACGCGGTCCACACCTGGTTCGACGGGCTCGACCGCACGGCGCTCTCGGTGAACAAGGAGCAGGCCGACTTCATCTTCATTCACTTCCTGCCCATCACGGACACCTGGGTGTGGCAGATCCCCATCACCGACACGGTCACCAGCGTCGGCGTCGTCACCCAGAAGAAGCACTTCAGCGAGGCCGGGGCCGACTGGGAGACGTTCTTCTGGAAGTGCGTCGAGAGCCGTCCCGAGCTGGCCGAGGCGCTGCGCGCGAGCAAGCAGGTCCGGCCGTTCAAACCGGAGGGCGACTACAGCTATGCGATGCGGGAGATCTGCGGCGACAGCTGGCTGATGATCGGCGACGCGGCGCGTTTCGTCGACCCGATCTTCTCCAGCGGTGTCAGCGTCGCGATGAACGGCGGCAGGATCGCCTCCTACGACATCCTCGCGGCGGCGGAGAGGGGTGACTTCACCAAGCCCTCCTTCGCCAATTACGAGGGCAAGCTACGCAACGCCGTGAGTAACTGGTACGAGTTCATCTCCATCTACTACCGGCTCAACATCCTGTTCACGGCGTTCGTCGCCGACCCCAGATACCGCCTGGACGTTCTGAAGATGCTGCAGGGCGATGTCTACGACGGTGGCGAGCCCGCGGCGCTGACCAAGATGCGTGAGATCACCCGCCAGGTCGAACAGAATCCCGACCACCTCTGGCACAAGCACCTCGGCACGCTGCGCGCCCCCAGCGCCGCACCGCAGTTCTGAACGCACCGCTGTTCCAAACGGAAGGACCGGGAAATCCGTGAAGAAGTTCATCCTGGCGGAGAACGACCTGCCGCAGCAGTGGTACAACATCCTCCCCGACCTGCCCGCCCCGCTGCCGCCGTACCTCAACCCCGTTACCCACGAGCCGCTGCGCCCCGAGGACCTCGCGCCGCTGCTGCCGCAGGCGGTGATCGAGCAGGAGTTCTCCCCGGAGCGCTGGATCGACATTCCCGAGCAGGTCCGGGACATCTACCGGATGTGGCGGCCGAGCCCGCTCGTGCGCGCCGACCGCCTGGAGAAGGCGCTCGACACCCCGGCGAAGATCTACTACAAGTACGAGGGCGTCTCGCCCGCGGGCTCGCACAAGCCCAACACCGCGATCCCGCAGGTCTACTACAACGCCAAAGAGGGCGTGCGGCGGGTGACGACGGAGACCGGAGCGGGCCAGTGGGGCTCCGCCCTGTCCTTCGCGGGCAGCCTGTTCGACGTCGCCGTCACGGTCTACATGGTGCGGGCGTCCTACCACCAGAAGCCCTACCGCCGCTCGCTCATGCAGACCTGGGGAGGGGAGGTGTTCGCCTCCCCGACCGAACGCACCCAGGCGGGCCGCGACATCCTCGCCAAGGACCCCGACTCGCCAGGCAGCCTCGGCATCGCCATCAGCGAGGCCGTCGAGGACGCCCTGGCCCACGACGACACCAAGTTCGCGCTCGGCTCCGCGATGAACCACGTGGTGCTGCACCAGACCGTCATCGGCCTCGAGGCCAAGCGCCAGCTCGAACTCGCGGGAGACTACCCCGACGTCGTGGTCGGGTGCGTCGGCGGAGGCTCCAACTTCTCCGGGCTGGTGTTCCCCTTCATGGCCGACCGGCTCTCCGGGGAACGCCCGGGGACCCGGTTCGTCGCGGCGGAGCCGACCGCGTGCCCGACCCTCACCCGCGGCGCCTACACCTACGACTACCCCGACACGGCGGGACTCGGCCCGCTGCTGCCCATGCGCACCGTCGGCCACGGCTTCATGCCCGCGCCCATCCACGCGGGTGGGCTGCGCTTCCACGGGGACGCCCCGACGCTGTGCGCGCTCCACGAGCAGGGATACATCGAGGCGCGCGCCTACGACCAGAGCGAGGTGTTCGCCGAGGCCGTGCGGTTCGCCAGGCACGAGGGGTTCGTCATGGCGCCCGAGTCCTCGCACGCCCTGCGCGGCGCCGTGCAGGAGGCGCTCGTGGCGAAGGAGGAGGGACGGGAACGCACGATCCTGTTCGGCCTGTCCGGGCACGGGCACTTCGACCTGGGAGCCTTCGACGCCTACCTGGCGGGTCAGCTGGAGGACTACTCGATCCCCCAGGCCCAGCTGGACGAGGCGTTGAGCCAGCTCCCCAAGATCGCGCGGATCTGAGATGGACGGCGGTTGGATCGACGTCCACCACCACAGCTACCACCCGCCGCTGATCACCGAGCTGCGCCGGAGAGGGGTGACGCACATGGCCCCCGGCGTCCCCCTCCCCGAGTGGACGGTCACCGACTCCCTCAGGGTCATGGACGCCAACGGCGTCCAGGCGGCGATCCTGTCCATACTGCTGCCCGATGCGGCGTTCGACGAGGGCGCGGCGTCGCTGGTCCGGCAGGCCAACGAGTGGTCGGCCGATCTGGTGCGGAGCTTCCCCGGCAGGTTCGGCGCCCTCGCCGTCCTCCCCCTGCCGGACGTCGAGGCGACCCTGGCGGAGATCGACCACGCGTTCGACGTGCTCGGCCTCGACGGCGTCGTCATGAGCGCCAGCCTCGCGGACGGCCGCTACCTGGGCGACCCGGCGTTCGCGGCGGTCTTCGACGAGCTCAACCGGCGCGGGGCCGTGGTCTTCGTCCACCCGAACCCCGCCTACCGGTGTGACTGCGCCGGAGGGCCCGGGTTCACGGCCAAGGTCCCGCCACCGCTCGTCGACTTCGTCATGGACACCACCAGGGCGGTCGCCGACCTGCTCTTCGGCGGCACCCTCGGACGCTGCCACGACATCAAGTTCATCCTCGCCCACGCGGGCGGCACCGTGCCGTTCCTGGCGTGGCGCCTTGAGCTGGCGGCGACCTGGGTGCTGCCCGAGGCGGGGGAGGTCGACGTCGCGGCCGAGCTGCGACGGCTGTACTACGAGACGGCCCAGGCCGCCTCACCCGCGACCCTCGCCTGCCTGAGGGAGGTGACCGCGGGGGAGAACATCCTGTTCGGCACGGACTTCCCGTTCATGAAGGACGCGGTCGTCTCGGCAACCCTGGGGCACCTCGCCGGAATCGCCGACCTCGACTTCAGAGGCAACATCCTCGCCCTCTTCCCCCGGCTCGCGGACCGGCTCGAAAAGGCAGGCCTGGGGAGAGAGGTCGCGGATGTCGCGCGCCTTTGAGGACTTCAGCATCGGGGACGTCTACGAGCTGGGCAGTCAGAAGGTCACCCACGAGGAGATCGTGCAGTTCGCCCGGATGTACGACCCCCAGCCCCGTCACCTCGACCACGAAGACCTCATCGCCAGCGGCTGGCACGTCACGGCGATGTTCATGAGGCTCTACGCGGAGGAGGTCCTGCTGCACGCCGCCGCCGAGGTCTCGCCGGGTGTCGACGAGCTGCGGTGGCTGCGGCCGGTCAGGCCGGGAGACATCCTCACGGGCAGGGTGACGGTCGTCGGGGTCGCGGCCTCCCTGTCCAGGCCGGACTGCGGGATCCTCCAGCAGCGCGGGGAGTTCTTCGACGAGCAAGACCGGCCGGTCATGCGGGTCATGCTGTACGGGCTGATGCGCAGAAAGGAAGGTCTGTCATAGGGCCCGTGCGGGTCGCGTGAGCCGTACGGCCCGCGCGACCCGCACGGTTCTCCGGCTTCCGAGACTTCATATGACTCAAACGACGACTCGTACGGCGGGGGCGGGGCCGTGCCGCTCGATCTCCGCCCAGGCCCGGGCGAGCCGGTGGACGAGCTCGTCGAGGGTCTCAGGGGCGAAGGTGAAGGGCAGCCTGATGTGGTTGCCGTGCCCCCCATCCGGGTCCATCATGCTGCCCGGCACCACGTCGACGCCGTGCCGTACGGCGACCTGGGCGAACGCCATGGCGTCGACCCCGGGCAACTCGACCCACAGGGCGCCGCCTCCGTCAGGGCGCCGCCAGCGCCAGCTCGGCAGCCGCTCGCGCAGCAGCCCGTCGATGTGGTCGAGCTGCCTGCCGAGCTCCTTCGCCCGTGACGCGAGGATCCGGTCGAGCCGGGGCAGGAGCTTGGCCGCGAGCGCCTGGTCGAGCACCGGGCTGCCGATGTCGGCGAGGACCTTGCGGCGGGCCAGGCGCTGCACGATCTCGGCGGGGCCGCGAACCCATCCGATGCGCAGGCCGCCCCAGACGGCCTTGGCGAGTGAGCCCAGCGACAGCATCTCCGTGCCGGGCGGCGCGTAGGCCGCGAGCGGCGCGGGCACGGCCCCCGACTCCGGGTGGTAGGTCATGTAGGCGTTGTCCTCCAGAACCGGCACCTCGTGCTCGACCGCGAGCTCGGCGATCCTGCGCCTGCGCGCCGCCGACATGAGCACCCCGGTCGGGTTGTGATAGGTCGGCATCAGGTAGAGCAGCGCGGGCTTCCGCTCGCGCAGCATGGCGCTGACCGCCCGGACCTCGGGGCCCTCCTCGTCGAGCGGCACGGTCGCCAGACGCGCTCCCGCGGCGCGGAACACATCCAGGCAGCCGGGCCAGTTGGGTGACTCGACGAGCACGGTCGCCCCCTGGCTGACGTACAGCTCGGTCACCAGCACGAGGCCCTGGTGCGCGCCCGTCGTCACCATGATCTCGTCGTGCGCGGTCGGCAGCCCGGTCCTGGTCAGGTGGTTCGCGACCGCCTCACGCAGGGCGGGCAGGCCTGAGGGGTGGTAGCCGGGGCCCGCCAGCAGCTCGTCCAGGTCGTCGCGGACCAGCTCGCGCAGCGCGACGGCGAGTTCGGGCGCCGCCCCTCCCGCGGCCACCGCGATGGAGATCAGCTCGCCGGGGCCGTCGATCAGCCGTTGGAAGATCGTCATGGCGGTGCCTCCGGGCACCCGCCCGTCGGTCGTCGGCCGCCGGACCTTGACGTCCGACGCGATCCTGGTTCCGCTGCCCTGACGGCTCACCAGCAGGCCGGTGCCTCGCAACTCCTCGTAGGCCGCGACCACGGTCGCCCTGCTCACCTGGAGCGCCTCGGCCAGCCCGCGCTCCGAGGGCAACCGGTCGTCGGGGAGCAGCGCGCCGTCCTGGACGGCTCTATCCAGCGCGTCCGCCAGCTTGCGATAGAGGGGGCCGCGGCCCGACGCCCAATCACCAAGGAGCGCGACGACATCACGTTCGGTAGAAATCCGATCCATTCGACCCTCTACTGGATCTGGCCACTTGTTTTAAGGATGTCAAGAATGGATGCCATGGGCAATGGAAGTGGACTGGGAAAATGACCAATTTTCTGATTTTCCTGGCCGCGGCCGCGTTCCTGGCCGTGGTCGTGCCGCGTTACGGCGCGGACACCCGTGACAGCCGGGACTGGGCGCCCGTCGAGCCTTTTCCGCCGGAGCTCGCCGTCGCCCCCGTCGTGACCGGTAGGGAGGTCGGGCGGGTGAGGGCCGGGCGGCGCCCGCTCTGGCGGCGGGCCGCGGCGGTGAGGGCGTCCGGTTCACGCGGGACGATCGAAGTTCACCGTTTCTAACCTCGGCATACGGACCTTTCGGTCCTGGCGTCAATGGCCTGGTTTTCCAGGGGGTGGTATCCGGCGGTACGGTCCACTGCGATGTTCGATGTCATGATTTGACGGAATTATCGACCATCTCTTTTTCGTGCGGCGCTTTCCGCACGAGGCTTCCTCGGGCGCGTTTCCCGCTATCGCCGTTTCCGAAGCCGAAGCCGAAGCCGAAGCCGAAGCCGGCAGGCGTCAGTCGAAGTCGGCAGGGGTCAGCCGGAGTCGGCGGGGGCGCCCCGAGGTGGGGCCGGGGGCTGCCCGGAGTCCCGCAGCATGTGCTCGAGTGAGTCGGCGACCCGCCGGAAGTCTCCCACCTTCTCCTGTCCGTCCGGTGACCACAGGAAGAACCAGCCGCCTTTGGCGGGGGTGGCGAAGACGATCGTCTGCCTCAGGCTGTCCGGATGCCACACCCACAGCACGGGGTCGTCGCCCCCGACCATGCGGCTGGCCAGTCCCCGCTCCGACAGCTCGGCGGACAGGGATCCAAGATAGGTCAGGCGTTGCTGGCTGAAGGTGCTGGTCACGTCGGCCACCTCGGGTCGATTGCCTTAAGGATCACCCCAGCTCAGCCTCATGACAACATGCGCGAGGGAATGCCCGGAAATGTCGCCTTCCGGATGGGGGTGTCGTCGTGGAGGGGCTGGGACAGTCCGGAACATGTGCTGCCGTTGAGCCGCGATCGAACAGTCGTTCGGCTATATTGGACGCGCCGTCGCTCCTCGGCGTGCTCTCCGGAAAATGTCGGTGGCACCCCGTAGCTTTCTGGCAACCGATCCGACCCGCGACCCTCCAGGGGGCTCCCATGGCAGCTAACGACCGCGAGAAGGCGCTCGAGACCGCCCTCGCTCAGATCGAGCGGCAGTTCGGCAAGGGCTCCGTCATGCGTCTCGGTGACGAGACCCGCGCGCCCATCGAAGTGATCCCGACCAGTTCCATCGCGCTCGACGTCGCCCTCGGCATCGGCGGGTTCCCGCGCGGCCGCATCGTCGAGGTCTACGGGCCGGAGTCCTCCGGTAAGACCACCGTCGCGCTGCACGCCGTGGCCAACGCCCAGCGGGGCGGCGGCATCGCCGCCTTCATCGACGCCGAGCACGCCCTCGACCCCGAATACGCCAAGAAGCTCGGAGTCGACACCGACGCGCTGCTCGTCTCCCAGCCCGACACCGGCGAGCAGGCGCTGGAGATCGCCGACATGCTGATCCGGTCCGGCGCCGTCGACCTCCTGGTCATCGACTCGGTCGCGGCCCTGGTGCCGAAGGCCGAGATCGAGGGGGAGATGGGTGACAGCCACGTCGGCCTCCAGGCCCGTCTGATGTCCCAGGCCCTGCGTAAGGTCGCGGGCGCGCTCAACAACACCGGCACCACCGCGATCTTCATCAACCAGCTCCGCGAGAAGATCGGTGTCATGTTCGGCTCGCCCGAGACCACGACCGGTGGAAAGGCGCTGAAGTTCTACGCCTCGGTCCGCCTCGACATCCGTCGCATCGAGACCCTGAAGGACGGCACCGAGGCGGTGGGCAACCGCACCCGTGTGAAGGTCGTCAAGAACAAGATGGCCCCGCCCTTCCGCGTGGCCGACTTCGACATCCTCTACGGGATCGGCATCTCCCGTGAGGGCGGCCTGATCGACATGGGCGTCGAGCACGGCTTCGTCCGCAAGTCCGGCGCTTGGTACACCTACGAGGGTGACCAGCTCGGTCAGGGCAAGGAGAACGCCCGTAACTTCTTGAAGAACCACCCCGACATGGCCAACGAGATCGAGAAGAAGATCAAGGAGAAGCTCGGCATCGGTCCTCGTCTGGACAGCCCGGCCACTCCGCCGCCCGCTGCTCCGGCTCCCGCCGCGGCTCCCACGGGTCGTGGTTCCAAGGCGGCGCCCCCCAAGCCGGGTGACGTCTGATCCGGGTTGACCGATGACGACGGGACCTGATTCCGGTCCGGCCGACGCGGCCGGGCCGCGAGACTGGGGTGCCTGGCCCGACGTGCCGCAGGCCGCATCCTCCGGGGTAACCGGACAAGGCTCCAGGAGAGGAGGCGGCCGCGCCCGCCGCTCTCGCCGGGACCGTCCGGAGACGTGGGACGGGTTCGGCGCGGACGACGACGGCTCGGATGCCCAAGAGGCTCGGGGAGAGGGTGCCGGCGGCAGGAGTGGCCGGGGGGCTCGGCGCGCCGGGCGGTCCTGGGAGGGGCGTGAGGGCGAGCGGACCTGGGGAGGGCGTGGATCCGGGCGGTCCGGCGAAGAACGTGGGGGCGAACGGCTCACCGGAGGACGTGGGGTCCTGCCGGACGGGCCGGTCGAGGGCTCTCCGGCGAGCCGGGGACCTGACGCCGATCCGCAGGCGGTGGCGCGGGCGATCTGTCTCCGGCTGCTGACCATGGCGCCGCGCACCCGGGCCCAGCTCGCGGAGGCGCTGCGCAAGCGTGAGGTGCCGCAGGAGGCCGCGGAGGCCGTGCTGGAGCGTTTCTCGGAAGTCGGCCTCATCGACGACGAGGCGTTCGCCGAGGCGTGGGTGAACTCCCGCCATGCCGGACGGGGGCTCGCTCGCAAGGCCCTCGCCTCAGAACTGCGTCACCGGGGTGTGGACGAGGAGATCGTCAAGGACGCGGTTGAGCAGCTCGACCCCGAGCAGGAGGCCGAGACGGCACGCAGGCTGGTGATGCGCAAACTGTCGTCGACCCGTGGCCTGGAGCCCGCGGTCAGGACCCGGAGGCTGGCGGGCATGCTCGCCAGAAAGGGATACGGTCCGGGCCTGGCCTTCCGGGTGATCCGTGAGGCGCTGGAGGGGGAGGAGGCGGAGAATGCTGCTTCCGTGGCCGAGCCCGATTATCCGGATGACTGATGAGTTATCCGGATGACAGATGAGGGCATTTCGTGACAGTCGGTGTTCTCTTCGCTTCACGGAATAACGGGCACGGCGAAGGCGAAACCATCACCGCCGGTAACGGCGGACCGGTGACGCCCGCGCCACGTCCGGCTGTGTCGCGCGGGAGAGAAGGGGCGTCCCCTTGCGTTCGGGCGTTTCCCAGCGGTTCTTTGCTTGCCCGTTACCTCTCTGACGCTTAACCTCGACGGCAGTGAGGAGTTACTCCGCGCAGCGCGGATTGTCATAACGGTGAATTACGGACGAACAAGCTTGACGGATGCGGGTAGACGGCGGGTCGGTGGGGAAGGGCCGGTGCGACGTCGATCTCGGATCGATATTTGTCCTGGTGGTGCCACCCGCTTGGACTTTCCGTGCCGTGCGTGTGACGCCTCGTGTCTTGCTATTGGCAACGCGAGGAGGGCGGGGCGCGCATGAATTCGGTTGTGGTCGTCACTTTGACGGTCGCGGTCGCGGTTCTCGCCGTGGTGACGATAGCCGCGCTGATCGTGTTGCTGCGTCGCACCGGGGGGGTGCTGGGAAGGCCGAGTGGACCTTCCGCCGAGCAGGAGGCCGCGATCCAGGCGGAGTTGGAGGAGGCCAGGCGTGAGGCCGCCGAGATCCGAGCCAGAGCCGAGGGCGATGCCGGAGAGCTCCTGCGCAGGTCGGAGATCGCTGTTGAGGCCGCCGCCGAGACACGCAAGGACGCCGAGGCGGAGAGCCGCCTCCTGAAGAACGAGCTCAAGGAGTTCCGCTCGGATCTCGAGCGGAGGGAGAAGCGGCTGGCCGAACGAGAGCAGCGGCTCGACGAGGAGGCCAGACGTCAGACGGAGCGGGCCCGTAAGCTCGCCGAGACGGAGACCGAGCTCGCCGACCGTCGTGAGGACCTCGACCGGGTCGCCCAGGAGCGCAGGGCCGTTCTGGAGCGGGTGGCCGGGCTCACCGGTGACCAGGCGAAGTCCGAGCTGGTCAGGGATATCGAGAACCAGGCCAAGCGTGAGGCCGCCCTGATCGTCAGGGAGATCGAGAGTCAGGCCCGCAAAGAGGGGGAGAAGCGCGCCACCAAGATCGTCACATTGGCGGTCCAGCGCGTGGCCACGGAACAGACGGCCGAGTCCGTCGTCAGCGTTCTGCACCTGCCCGGTGACGAGATGAAGGGCCGCATCATCGGCCGCGAAGGCCGTAACATCCGCGCCTTCGAGTCGACCACCGGCGTCAATCTGATCATCGACGACACACCCGAAGCAGTGTTGTTGTCATGCTTTGACCCGGTTCGCCGGGAGACCGCCCGGCTGACGCTGGAGAAGCTCGTCCTCGACGGGCGCATCCATCCCCAGCGCATCGAGGAGGCCCACCAGCGAAGCAAGGCCGAGGTCCAGGACCTGTGCGTGCGCGCGGGCGAGGACGCCCTCGTGGAGCTCGGCATCACCGAGATGCACCCCGAACTGATCACCCTGCTGGGCCAGCTCCGCTATCGCACTTCCTACGGTCAGAACGTGCTCGGTCACCTGGTCGAGTCCGCCCACATCGCCGGGATCATGGCGGCCGAGCTTCGGCTCGACCCCGTGCTACTCAAGCGCTGTACGGTTCTGCACGACATCGGCAAGGCGCTCACCCATGAGGTCGAGGGCAGTCACGCGCTCATCGGGGCCGAGATCGCCAGGCGGTACGGCGAGCACGAGGACGTGGTCCACGCGATTGAGGCCCATCACAACGAGGTCGAGGTCAAAACCGTCGAAGCCGTCCTCACTCAGGCAGCGGATGCCATCAGCGGTGGCAGGCCCGGCGCCCGGCGCGAGTCGCTCGAGGCGTACGTCAAGCGGCTGGAGCGGCTGGAGGAGATCGCCACCTCCTACGAGGGGGTGGAGAAGGTGTTCGCCATGCAGGCGGGCCGGGAGATCAGAGTCATGGTGAAGCCCGACTCCGTCGACGACATCCAGGCCCAGGTGATCGCCCGCGACGTGGCCAAGCAGGTCGAGGAGGAGCTCACCTATCCCGGTCAGATTCGCATCACGGTCGTCAGGGAGTCCCGCGCCACGGAGTTCGCCCGCTAGGCTCCGCTCCCTTCCGGGGATCTTCTGTCCCTACGGTCCGGAGATCTTCTGTCCTTACGGCCGACCGGCCGGACGGCGCCTCGCGGCGCCTGTCCGGCTGCGGGATGTCCCTGCCTTCCGGCGCCTGTCCGGCTGCCGGGTGACCTTGCGGTGCGGTGCTTGCTCGGCTGCCGGGTGACCTTGCCGTGCGGTGCCTGCCTGGCTGCCGGACGATCCCGCGGTGCGGCCCGCTGTCAGGTGCGGAAGAGCTGCTGGTAGAACGCGAGTTCGGTGGCCAGGGCCGCGCTTCGGGTCTCGGCGCGGCGGAAGCCGTGGGACTCGCCCTCGAAGGTGAGGTAGGTGCAGGGGACACCGCGCTCCGCGAGGGCGTCGGCGAAAGCCTGGGACTGCGCGGGAGGCACCACCGGATCGGACAGGCCCTGCAGCAGCAGCATCGGACACGTCACCCCGGAGACCCGGCCGAGCGGCTCGCGGGAGCCGTAGAGGGCGGGATCCTCGGGGCCGACCAGCCACTCGATGTAGCGGGACTCGAAATCATGGGTGGTCGCGTTGAACGAGGCGAGCGCGCTCACGCCGTAGTAGGAGACGCCGCCCGCGAACGTGTCGGAAGTGCAGCAGGCGGCCATGACGGTCCATCCGCCCGCGCTGCCGCCCCTGATCGCGATCCGTCGCGGGTCCGCCAGCCCCTCGGCGGCCAGCCATTCGGCTACGGCGATCGAGTCCTCCACGTCGACCACGCCCCACTGACCGTGCAGCAGGTCCCGGTAGGCGCGGCCGTACCCGGTCGAGCCGCCGTAGTTGACGTCGACCACGCCGATGCCCCTGCTGGTGAAGAAGGCCTTCTCCAGGTCGAGCGCGCTGACGCTGTGCGACGTGGGACCACCGTGGGCGAACACGACGTACGGCGGAGCGCCGTCGCCGCGAGCCTCCGGATGGGACGGCGGGTAGACGATCGCGTGCACTCGCCGCCCCGATCTGCCCTCGAACTCCACGGCCCGGGGCACCGGAAGGTAGGCGGGGTCTGGCAGCTCCCCGATGTCGCGCCGGAACTCCTCGGCCCGCCCTGTCGCGGTGTCCACCCTGACGACGGACCTGGGCACCGCGGCGCCGTACGCGATCGCGGCCACCGCGTGTCCGTCGGAGGACAGAGACGGATGCCAGCCGTCGTAGGGCGTCTCCAGATCGGTCAGCACACCGGTTTCCGGGTCGAGGATGCCCAGCCGCAGGTCTCCACGCCCGTGCAGCAGGGCGATCCGCCCGTCGGCCAGCGGTGCGTAGGACGAGCCGCCGAGCTGCCACAGCGGCCCGGCGCACTCCTCCTGGAGCGGGCAGAGCGCTTCGGGCGAGGCTTCGTCAACGCCGATCCGGTAGAGGTTCCACCAGCCCGACCGGTCGGAGACGAAATACAGGTTCCGATCGTCACGCCAACGGGGGAAGAGCACCGATTCGGCGGTTGCGCCGCTCACGGTCCTGGTTTCGCCGTCGGAGAGCCGGGTGACCCGCAGCTCGGTGCCGTTCCACGGCATGCGGGGGTGGTCCCAGCAGACGTACGCCAGGTGCTCGCCGTCGGGAGACAGAGAGAGGCAGGCGTAGAAGTCGCTCCCGCGGACCCGCTCGTGTGGCTCCGCCCCGCCGCGCAGGGGCACCGAGACGATCGAGCGGCTGACCCCGTCGTCGTCGTGGTGCCGCTCGCGGACGCACCAGACGTGTCCGTCGCGGACGATCATCTCCGCGTAGCGGAGACCGCTCTCGAGGCCGGGCTCCGGCGTGATCGCCTCGGGTTTCCCGCCGGGGAGCAGGAGGTAGAGCCGCTGGTCGGTGAAGTTCGCGAACACCACCCCTCCGCCGGGCACCGGGGCGTACGGCCGCCCGCCGTACTCGTGGACGCGGGTCCTGGCGTTCCACGGGGCGGCCAGCAACTCGCTGCGGGTGCCGTCGGCACCCTGGTGCACGATCGTGGTGCGTCCGCCCTCCAGGGGGCGATCCTCGCTCCACCACATCTCCGCGCCGGACACCGTCGGGAATCCCAGGCGCAGCCCCGACCGGGCGACACCCGTGGTCGAGATCGGAGAGGGCCAGGTACCGTACGGCCGGACGATCTGCTCGGGGGACATGGCGCCATCCTGCCCGATAACCCGCCGCCTGTCGCCGGTATGGCGCTCATCCCGCGCGACATGCGGAAATTCGTTTTCCACGACCACCGAGCGCAGTCCCCCAAACGGTGATGATCAGGTTTTCCCGGGCAGTGCTGAGGCGGCGGGTGGGGCCGCCGGTACACGGGGGCGGGCAGCGGAGCCGGTGACCGCTCTCCCACGGAGCCCCGGGTCAGTCCACCGCGGAGACGCCCGGGGCCGGGCCGGGCACCACGATCGCTCCCGGAGGCTCGACGGGCCGGGCCGTGGTTCTACGGCTGCGGCGGCTGCGCCGTTCCAGCCAGGTGGCGATGGCGCCGACGATCAGGTTGATGATGATGTAGACGATCGCGATGACGATCACCGCGGGGATGATGTTGTTGAAGTTCGACGGCAGCACGCGCGCGCCCGCGTTCAGCAGGTCCTCGAACGCGACGATGAACCCCAGGGCGGTGTCCTTCAGGAGCACGACGAGTTGCGCGACGATCGCCGGCATCATCGCCGTGACCGCCTGTGGCAGCAGGATCATCCTCATGACCTGGCCCTTGCGCAGCCCGACCGCGAGGGCAGCCTCGGACTGGCCGCGAGGGATGGACTGGATGCCCGCTCGCACGATCTCCGCCAGCACCGACCCGTTGTACAGGACCAGCCCGATCACCACCGCCGCGAACGGCGTCACGGTGAGCCCGAAGACCGCGCTCCCGCCGTACATCACCGCGAAGATCATGATGAGCAGCGGGATCGCCCTGAAGAACTCGACCACGACGCCTGCGGGGACGCGGATCCAGGAGTGGTCCGACAGCCGCCCGATGCCCAGGACGAACCCGAACGGCACCGTGATCAGCGAGGCGACCACCGCGGCGCTGAGGGTGTTCAGCAGGCCGGGCAGGATCAGGTTGACCCACACGTCGCCCCGCAGGAACGGCGTCCACAGGGCCGGATCGAGCTGGTTCTTCTCCTCCAGCTTGGTCACCATCACATAGGCGGCCAGCAGCACGGCCAGGATGACCAGCACCGTGAGCACGTTGTTGCGCAGCCGCGCGCGAGGCCCCGGCGCGTCGTAGAGGACACCGGCCCGCTCGGGCACGCTCGGGTGCCCGCTCGCCTGCTCCGGCTCGGCGGTCACCGCGCTCATCGGACCACCGCCAGCCGCTTGGACAACCAGGTGAACAGCAGCCCGGTCGGCAGGGTGAGGACCAGGAAGCCGAGCGCGAACCCGAAGAAGATCGGCACGACCGCGTCACCGTGCGCCTCGAAGAGCGTTTTCATCGTCAGGGAGGCCTCGGTGACGCCGATGGCGGCGGCCACCGTGGTGTTCTTGGTCAGCGCGATCAGGATGCTCCCCAGCGGGGCGATCACCGCGCGCAGCGCCTGGGGCAGCACGATCAGCCTGAGGTTTTGGGAGAAGGTCAGGCCGATGGCGCGGGCCGCCTCGGCCTGGCCGAGCGGCACCGTGTTGATCCCGGCCCTGATCGCCTCGCAGACGAACGCGGCCGTGTACGCGGACAGGCCGATGATCGACAGCCAGAGGTAGTTGGTGGACAGGCTTGTGGAGAACGAGACGTCCAGGACCAGCCCGAGGCCCAGCCCGCAGAACACGATCACCAGGGTCAGCGGGGTGTTCCGCAGGATGTTCACATACGCCGTGCCGATGCCGCGCAGCACGGGCAGCGGGCTGACCCGCATCGCGGCCAGGATCGTCCCGAGGACCAGCGCCGTGATCCCGCTGGCGAACGTGAGCCGGATCGTCAGCCAGAAGGCTTCCCGGATGGTCGGGAACTCCTCGAAGAGTGCGTGCACTCGTCCCTCCAGTGGCCTGGGGCCGGGACGCCCGCGCCCCGGCCGGACCGGTCAGTAGCGCTCGATGGTGGGCGGTGTGGTGAAGAACTTGCCGAATTCGCCGAAGTTGGCGTCGACGGCCTTCTTCCAGCTGCCGTCGGCGAACATCTTCTCGAGGGCCTTGTTGATCTTCTCGCGGGTGTTCTTGTCCTCCAGCTTCACGCCGATGCCGTACTTCTCCTCGGAGAAGGGCTTGCCGACGAGGCGGAACTTGCCGGGTGACTGGGTGGCGAACCCGGCGAGGATCGTCGCGTCCGTGGAGATCGCGTCGACCTGCTTGTTCTCCAGCAGCGGCAGGCAGGCGCCGTAGCCCTGCTGCTCGGTGAGGTACTGGCTCTTCCAGGCGTCGCCGAACTTCTCGACCAGGCGCTTCGGCGAGGAGGAGCCCTGGGCGCCGCAGACCTTCTTGGTCTTCAGGTCGTCGACGCCGTTGATCGTCGTGTCGTCCGCGCGGGTCAGGATGTCCTGGCCCGTGATGAGGTACGGCCCGGCGAAACCGACCTTCTTCTTGCGGTCGTCGGTGATCGAGTAGGTCGCCACGACGATGTTGACCTGGCCTTGCTGGATGAACGCCTCACGGTTGGAGGACTGCGCCTCCTTGAACTGGATCTGGTTGTCCTGGTAACCGAGTTCCTTGGCGACGTACTTGGCCACGTCGACGTCGAAACCCTTGAACGAGCCGTCCGGCTGTTTCTGTCCGAGGCCCGGCTGGTCAATCTTGATGCCCACGACGAACTTGTCGCCGCCGCTGCTGCACGCGGTGAGCCCGGCCGCCAGGGCCGCCACCGTGATCACTGCGGCTCCGACACGATGTACACGCATCCTGCTACCTCGTCTTTCCTCAAGAGAAATTGGGTGAGCCGTCAAGGGGGGTGGGTCCCCGCCGTTGCGAGGGCCCGTAGAAACCGCTCCCTAGTGCGTAAGGATCTTGGAGAGAAAGTCTTTCGCCCGGTCGGTCCTGGCGGAGGTGAAGAACTCCTGGGGAGTGCTCTCCTCGACGATCTGGCCCTCGGCCATGAACACCACCCGGTCGGCCGCGCGGCGGGCGAACCCCATCTCGTGGGTGACGACCATCATCGTCATGCCTTCGGCGGCCAGGCCGATCATGACGTCGAGCACCTCCTGGACCATCTCCGGGTCCAGCGCCGAGGTTGGCTCGTCGAACAGGATCATCTTGGGGTTCATGGCCAGAGCGCGGGCAATGGCCACACGCTGCTGCTGGCCGCCCGACAGCTGGGCGGGGTACTTCGACGCCTGGGCGCCGATGCCGACCCGCTCGAGCAACTGCATGCCCTGCCGCTCGGCCTCGGCCCTGGCCAGGCCGCGCACCTTGATCGGCCCGAGGGTGACGTTCTCCAGGATCGTCTTGTGCGCGAACAGGTTGAACGACTGGAACACCATGCCGACCTCGGACCTGAGCCTGGCCAGCGGCTTGCCCTCCGCCGCGAGCGGCCGCCCGTCGAAGGTGATCGTCCCGCTGTCGACGGTCTCCAGCCGGTTGATCGTCCGGCACAGGGTCGACTTGCCGCCCCCCGAGGGGCCGATGACGACGACCACCTCGCCCCGGGAGATCGTCAGATTGATGTCACGCAGGACATGGAGGTTGCCGAAATGCTTGTTCACGTCCGTGAGGACGACCAGAGGAGCCGCTTCCCCGTTCTCCGTCATGAAACACAACGTAAATCTGTAAGCGGCACCTCGGGCTAACCCAGAGGTACCGATCAGATCACAGCATGCTTACTTTGGGTAAAGATTTGTCGTGTTTCTGTCATATCTCGGCGAGAGCGGCCGGGGCGAGCGTCAGTTTGAACGGCTCGGTCGGCTCGACGGTCGCGTCCGCGCTGATTCGGTGGGTGAGCTGGTATTCGCGGTTCGCTTCCAACGTGTACGTGAAGATCACGGGAAGTTTCTCGTTGCCCTGACCGCGGAAGGGCCTCATCTCGACGCGCCAGAAATGCGGGATGCCCGCCTCTGCGTACTTGGCGTACTTGGCGTGCTTGGTCTGGCGGTCCGTGGCGGTGGTGGACTTGGAGGCGATCTCCACGACCAGGTGTGCCCATTCTGGCTGGGCCACGTTCGCGTCTCCCTCGAAGGGGGCTTTGTCGACCACCATCAGGTCGGGGATGACGCCTGGTTTCCGGTCCAGGAGCAGGCCGGTCGCCGTGATCGGCACCACTTCCTTCGGGCGGACACTCTCCAGATAGGTCTGGAGCCGGTCTCCGAGGCGCTGATGCCTGAACGATGGCGCTGGGGACACGATGAGGCTCCCGTCGATGAGCTCGTAACGACTGCCGTCGTCACGCGAGTTGAGCTCGAACCACTCATCGACGCCCAGTTCGCCGGGAGTGCTCCAGACGCTCGTCGACGTTGCCTTCCTGTGCGGCTTCCTGGCCTTCACGGGCGCCTCCGAGGTCTGCACGAGCATCGCCATCCCGGCTCACCGCTCTCAGCTGTCGGACGAATCTCATTCTCACATGCGGCTTTGGAACCCCAGCTTAGCGATTCCCTTGACGTAGAGTGACGAATTCATTACCTGAAGTGGGGATGGTGTGGGCCGTCCCCGGAGGTCGGCGAAGCGCCTACCCTTGTCTTGAGATGACTGTCACCGTGGAGAGCGCCCGCACGTACGAGGTTCGTACCTACGGGTGCCAGATGAACGTGCACGACTCCGAGCGCCTTTCCGGCCTTCTCGAGGACGCGGGATACGTCCCGGCGCCCGAGGGCGAGACCGCCGACGTGGTCGTGTTCAACACCTGTGCCGTGCGGGAGAACGCCGACAACCGGCTCTACGGCAATCTCGGGCACCTGCGTCCCTCGAAGGTCAGCAACCCCGGCATGCAGATCGCCGTCGGCGGCTGCCTGGCGCAGAAGGACCAGGGGGAGATCGTCCGCAGGGCGCCCTGGGTCGACGTGGTCTTCGGCACGCACAACATCGGCTCGCTGCCGGTGCTGCTGGAGCGGGCGCGCGTCCGGCAGGAGGCGCAGGTCGAGATCAAGGAGTCCCTGGAGACCTTCCCGAGCACGCTGCCGACCAAGCGGGAGTCCGCGTACGCCGCCTGGGTCTCGGTCTCCGTCGGCTGCAACAACACCTGCACGTTCTGCATCGTGCCGTCGCTGCGCGGCAAGGAGAAGGACCGCCGTCCCGGCGACGTGCTCAACGAGGTGCGCACCCTGGTCGACCAGGGCGTGCTGGAGATCACCCTCCTCGGCCAGAACGTCAACACCTACGGCGTCGAGTTCGGCGACAAGCTTGCCTTCGGCAAGCTCCTGCGCGCCTGCGGCGACGTCGAGGGCCTTGAGCGGGTCCGCTTCACCAGCCCGCACCCGGCCGCGTTCACCGACGACGTCATCGCCGCCATGGCCGAGACGCCCAACGTGATGCACCAGCTCCACATGCCTTTGCAGTCCGGCTCGGACCGGATCCTCAAGGCGATGCGCCGCTCCTACCGGGCCGAGCGCTACCTGGGCATCATCGAGCGGGTCCGCGCCGCCATGCCGGACGCGGCCATCTCGACCGACATCATCGTCGGCTTCCCCGGCGAGACCGAGGAAGACTTCCAGGAGACGCTGGACGTCGTACGCCGGTCGCGCTTCGCCAACGCCTTCACCTTCCAGTACTCCATCCGTCCCGGCACGCCCGCCGCGACCATGGACGGCCAGGTCCCCAAGGAGGTCGTGCAGGAGCGCTACGAACGTCTCGTCGCCCTGCAGACCGAGATCTCCTGGGAGGAGAACAAGAAGCAGGTCGGCCGGACGCTCGAGGTTCTGGTCGCGGAAGGCGAGGGACGCAAGGACGGGGCGACCAATCGTCTGTCCGGGCGTGCCCCCGACAACCGCCTGGTCCACTTCACCCCCGGCGCCGAGGTTCCGCGTCCCGGTGACATGGTCCGCGTCGAGGTCACCTACGCGGCGCCGCACCATCTGGTCGCCGACGGGCCCGCGTCCGAGCTGCGCCGTACCCGCGCGGGCGACGCCTGGGAGGCCAGGCAGGCCGCTCCGGCGGCCACGGGCTCCGGGGTCATGCTCGGCATGCCGTCGATCGGCCGTCCCGCCGCCCCCGCCGTCCAGGAGTCTTCCGGCTGCTCCGTCCGCTCCTGAGCCTCGGAAGGGACACCCCGGCCGCAGGCCTTCGCTCAGCGGTTCGCCAGCTCGTCGAGTACGGCCCGGCAGTACGCACGGCGGAAGTCGTCGAAGGCCGCGCAGGGGTCGGGCCGTCCGGGCGATGATCCGGCCTGGCCAGGGTGAGGCCTGGCCGGGGTCGGGGCGGCTGAGGGCCGGGAGAGCGAGCCGGAGATCCGGGGACGTGGGCCGGGAGGCCGGGAGAGCGGACCGGGGATCCGGCGGCGTGGGCCGGGAAACCAGGAACGTGGGTCGGAGATTCGGTGGTGTGGGCCGGGAAGCCGGGAATGCGGGCCGGGGATTCGTCTCACCTCGCGGCTCGGCTTCGCCCCCTGCCCGGCGGGGCGCCCGGCGGGCGGGACGAGCACGGCCTCCGAGGCGGAGGGGCCGGCCCCGCCCACTTCCCGCGGCGGACCCGCGATGGTCGACGTGATGCCGGGGGAGACGGCGGGGAACCCGGCATCCACGGGGCTGAACGGGGGCGGGTCCGGGACCGCGCTCACGATGAGCGAAAACCCGAGCCCCGTGACGCCGACGACTGCGGCCACACCTGTCAGGGTGTACGGCCATAAGCGCGTCACCGATTTCCCGAAATACGACAAGTCGCACTTCCTCCTGAAGGTCATACGAGCGTTTCCGTCTTCCGCCCAGTTTGGGGCAGCCTCCACGGGTCCCGTGCGGGTTTCCCCTGGATGGCACGGGTTTTCTGGGCTCTTTCCGTGAGGGTTCTTCCACGCCGGACGTGAAAACCTGATGCGGCGGAAGTGAGGAAAAGAGGCAGTTCATCGGGAAAATCCGGGATCGGGTGCCGGGGGTCAGGAGACCGCGCGGAAGGACCGGGAAACCGGGCGGCCGTTCCCGGGGCACGACGTGTGGCCGGGCCGAGGTGCTCCGTTAGTCTGTCGAGATGCTTGTCGCCGCGGCCGTCTGCCCGCATCCCCCGCTGCTGGTTCCCGAGCTGGCGGGTGCCGCCGCGGTCGAGCTCGACGGGCTCAGGGCGGCCTGCGCGACCGCGCTGGGCGTTCTGCGTGACGCCGCGCCCGACGCGATCGTGGTGGTCGGCGGTGCCACCCTGGCCGGAGCCTACGGCGCGGACGCCGCGGGAAGCCTGGCCCCATGGGGGGCCGCTGTCCGGGTCGGCACGGGCGAGGCCGTGCTGCCGCTCTCGTTGTCGATCGGCCGCTGGCTGCTCGAGCGGGAGGGACTGGCCGCGGCGGGATTCCACGCGGTGCCGTTCGACGCCTCCCGGCAGACGTGCGAGTCGCTGGGCGCGCGGCTGGCAGGCGGGCACGGCAGGGTGGCGATTCTGGTCATGGCCGACGGATCCGCCCGCCTCACCGAGAAGTCCCCGGGATACCTGGACACCCGCGCGGAGCCGTACAACACCGCGATCGTCGAGGCGCTGTCCAGAGGGGAGGTTCCGGAGCTCGACCCTCGGGAGGCGGCGGAACTGTGGGTCGAGGGCCGGGCCGCGCTCCAGGTCCTCGCCGGCGCGGGCGGCTCCCTTGCCGGTGAGATCCTCTACGCGGACGCCCCCTACGGCGTCGGCTACTTCGTCGCGGGCCTCCTGTCGAGAACGCCCGTCACCCCCTGAGGCCTCCCCGGGGCGTGCTCACCGTGTGACGTGACGGCGGGGAACGGGGATCCGCGCCAGGTCGTGCGCCAGGACGACGTCGCCGTCGAAGCACCGACGCGCCTCCTCGAGGAAACGGGGCTCGTCGTCCGCGACGTAGCGCTCGGAGACGTGGGTCAGGACGAGGCGGCGGACGCCGGACTCGGCGGCGACCTGGCCCGCCTGGGCAGCGGTCAGGTGACCGTACCGCGAGGCGAGCGCGGACTCGCCCGACAGGAAGGTGGACTCGATCACCAGCAGGTCGGCTCCCGCGGCGAGGGCGAAAACCCCCTCGCACAGCCGGGTGTCCATGATGAAGGCGGCGCTCTGGCCCGGACGTGGCCTGCTGCACTCCTCCAGCCTGACCGTGGTGCCATCGGGGGCGACGACCGTGCCGGTGCGCTGCAACTGTCCGACCGACGGACCCACGACCCCCCGTTCCGCCAGCAGCGCGGGAATCATCCGGTAGCCGTCCGGCTCGTCGACGCGGTAGCCGTACGACTCGACGGGGTGAGAGAGTGGGCGGGCGGTGAGGGTCACGGGCCCGGCGTCGAGCAGCACCTCCTCTCCCGCGACGGGGTGCTCGGCGATGACCGGCGTGTCGGCGAAGGCGCTCGCGTGGCGCAGGCGCCGCCAGTAGGTCTCACCGCTCCCGGGATAGACCGCCCCGACCTGGTGGGCGACCCCGTCCCTGGCGATGCGCTGGACGACTCCGGGCACCCCCAGGCAGTGATCGCCGTGGAAGTGCGTGACGCAGATCCAGGTGATGTCATGGGAACTGACGCCCGCGTGGAGCATCTGGCGCTGGGTGCCCTCCCCGGGATCGAACAGAAAGCCCTGACCGTCCCAGAGCAGGAGATAACCATTGTGGTTACGGTGACGGGTGGGGACCGCGCTTGAGGTGCCGAGGACGACGAGCTCACGAGGGGACACGAAATCGATGCTAGGTGTCCCACGGAGCCGTCGCGACGGCGATTTCGTGTCCGAGGGGCGCGAGGTCGGCGGTTACGGCAGCAGTGTGAAGTGACCGCCGCGGGAATTCTTCACCGCTCCGAAGTGGCGATGGTCGATGGTGGCTATCTCGTGGACGTTGAGTCTCTCCGCGACGGCGATCACCGCGGCGTCCACTGCTCCCAGAGGGAAGTTCGCGTACTTCACCACTAAGGCTTTCATCCTGGCGACGTCGGTGGTGGTCAACGGTTCCATGGTCAGCTCGCCGTCCACGATGGACTGAAGGAAATCGGCTTCGGCGGCCGGTCCTATCCGTGACTCCAACAGCCAGCAGACTTCTGCCAGAACCGGGCTGGGAAGGATCAGCGGGCCCGGGTGGGTTTCGAGAAGATCAAGGCAGCGGGCATGCTCCTGGTCTTTCCTGTTCATCGCTGCGTACAGGGGACCGGTATCGCAGATCAGCACTAACCGACCCGGAACCGGTTGAGAAGGATTTCCTCCGAACGCTGGGCGCTGTCCGGCTCGTCGGCGATGATCCCGGCGAACGACAGTCGCCGTCGTCGGCCATGTGTTTCGGCGAGAGGTGTGGGTTCGCTCTCGACGAGCTCCAAGGCGACGGCACGCAGGGCTCGCGCCTGGTTCAGCGTCAAGCAGTCGACCAGGCGATGAAGATCGTCGTACTCTTCGTGTGCCGCACTCATGACAGCGAGTTTACGTCGTACTAAAGATCATCAGGGGGCGTTGCCGAACGTATCCATCGGTGTCGCACGCAGTACCGTCATACGGTAAACGCCGGGTGAGGAAGCCATGAGCTTGTACGGCGTAGCCACCGGCGAGTGCGAAACCGAAACGTTCCGTCGACGCCAGGCCGATCCGGGTGGCGAGCTCGTGCAGCGGTTCCATGGGCAGCCCTATGCCGCTCGCACCAGATCCCGGAAGCGGGCCTCCCACGCCTGCCTGGCCTGAACCGGCAGGTACAGGCGCGGCCATATGCGAATCAGCACCGCGCCGTTCAGATGCGCACGCAGGTCGTCAGGGTGAACGGCTTCGCGGATCACCCGCTCGTACATGAGCCCGAGCTGGCTCTCGTCGGTCAGATCGTAGACATGCTGCTCGGACCAGTCCAGGTGGGTGGGAAGCTCCACGACGCCCGTGACGGGGCCCGTCAACTCGGCCAGATCGACGGGTACGAGATACACACGGTGACTGGCGTACCGCGAGCGAGTGTTCACCTCTCCAGTCTGCCCCGCCGCCGTGGCTTTCGCACCGTGATCGGCGGCGCTCTGGGTTTCATGTCTGGTGAGATCTAGGGAGCACCACACGGAACGGGAGGAACGCAGGTCTGTTGGGAGTTCTTACTCTAAGGAAGGTTCTACCCATTGTGGTTACGGTGACGGGTGGGGACCGCGCTTGAGGTGCCGAGGACGACGAGTTCGCGAAGGGACACAGTCCATATGGTAGGAACCGTGGCATTCGGGAATGTCCCGACACCGCTGGGGGACATGCTCGCCGCCGTCACGGAGGACGGGGTCGCGGGGGTCGGCTGGAGCCACAGGAGCGCCGGACTCAAGGAACACATGCTGGAGCGGCTGAGGCTGGCCGAGGTCGACGACCCGGCCAGGACCGCTCCCGTGCTGGAAGAGCTCGCCGAGTACTACGCGGGCAGGCTGCGGATCTTCGGCGTCGCCGTGGACTGGCGGCTGACCTCACCCGTGCAGCGCAGGGTGCTCGGCACGCTGTACGAAACAGTCGGCTACGGCAAGGCCGTGACCTACGGCGAACTGGCCGCGCGGAGCCTGACGGGCGTCCCCGCGCGGGCGATCGGGTCGATCATGGGGGCCAATCCCATTCCCATCATCGTCCCGTGCCACCGGGTGGTCGCGGGAAACGGGCTTGGCGGGTTCAGCGGGGGAGAGGGCGTCGAGTCCAAGCGGTGGCTGCTGACCCTGGAGGGCTATCTGCAGCCGACTCTCGACTGGGACTGACCCGCCCCTCGCGGACCCCGCCTCCCGGCCGCCGGAGAGAAGGATCATCGCTCCCCGGCGGCTGGTGGACGGCCGTCTGCCAGACGGCGTCTCCCCGGAACTTTCCGATGGCGCTTCCCGGAACGCCGTCCCCCGCAGCCCATCCGGCCTCAGGCCGGAGGAGTGTCCGTACGGCCCGCGGAAGGAGGCGTCTCGTCGTCCGGAGACCCGTACGGGTCGTTCTGGCCGGAGAAGGGAGAGTCGTCGTCCTGGGACGCGTACGGGCTGGTCTGCCCGGGAGTCTGTGACTGGTCGGTCTGGCCGTCGATCTGGTCGGCCATCTCCTTCGCCTTTGCCGCCGCGGTGTCGATCTGATCGTCGTACTTGCCGCCGGTCTTTTCCTTGGCTGCCTGTGCTGCTTGGTCTACGCCTTGCTTGGCGAGTTCTTCGGCCTTGGTGCTGTGGTCGCCAAGCATGCTCTTGACCTTGTCGAAGATCGACATAGGTGAGTCCCCCGATCCGATGCGACGAAGCATCGTCATCTCATGCATACCCAGAGAGTTGACACACTTATCACTGTGCGTCAGCTACCAGTCATCGCCGTCATCGGCCCCACCGCCGCGGGGAAGTCCGACCTCGCCGTGGATCTCGCCCTCGAACTCGGGGGTGAGATCATCAACACCGACTCCATGCAGCTTTACCGGGGAATGGACATCGGGACGGCCAAGCTCTCCCCGGAGGAGCGACGCGGGATCCCGCACCACCTGCTCGACATCTGGGACGTGAAGCGGACCGCGAGCGTGGCCGAGTACCAGTCGCTGGCCCGGCCGCTGATCGACGACCTGCGGGCGCGGGGGATCGTCCCGATCCTGGTCGGTGGGTCCGGGCTCTACGTGCGGGCCGCGCTCGACGACCTGGAGTTCCCCGGCACGGACCCGGAGATCCGCGCCAGGCTGGAGGCGGAGCTGGAGCTCGTGGGCACCGCCCCGCTGTACGAACGGCTCCGCGAGCGGGACCCGGAGGCCGCGGAGGCGATCCTCTCGAGCAACGGCCGCAGGATCGTCCGCGCGCTCGAGGTCATCGAGTTCTCCGGGCGGCCGTTCTCCGCGACGATGCCGTCCTACGACGCGGTCTACGACAGCGTGCAGCTGGGGGTCGAGGTGCCGAGGGAGGTTCTGGACGAGCGGGTCGCCGCGCGGGTCGAGCGCATGTGGGAGGCCGGACTGGTCGAGGAGGTCAGGGAGTTGGCCGCGCACGGGCTCGCCGAGGGCCGTACGGCCAGCCGCGCGCTCGGCTACGCCCAGGTGCTGCGCTTGCTCGGCGGCGAGTGGAGCGAGGAGCAGGCCAAGGACGAGACGATCCGCGCGACCCGCAGGTTCGTCCGCCGTCAGGAGTCGTGGTTCCGCCGCGACCCCCGGGTGGTCTGGCTGCCCCAGCAGGCCCCGGACCTGCTCGGCAGGGCGCTCGCCGAAGTGCTCCGTTGAGTCGAGACGGTCCCGCGGGCGCCGATAGAGTTGGGACATGCGATTCGTCAAGGGGCATGGCACAGAGAACGACTTCGTGATCCTCCCCGATCCCGACGGTGAGCTGGATCTTCCCGCGGCGCGCGTCGCTGCGATCTGTGACCGGCGTGCGGGGATCGGCGCCGACGGAGTGCTGCACGTGATGCGGACGAAGCTCAGCCCCGAGGTCGCCGGCCAGGCGGGCGAGGCCGAGTGGTTCATGGACTACCGCAACGCGGACGGCAGCGTCGCAGAGATGTGCGGCAACGGTGTGAGGGTCTTCGCCCGCTACCTGGTCGACGCCGGCCTGGCGGGCGCGGGGGAGTTCGGGGTCGCGACCAGGGGGGGCGTCAAGCGCGTACGGCTGGCGGAGACCGGCGACGTGACCGTGGACATGGGGCGGCCCCGGGTGTTCGGCGGCAGCGCCACGACCGTGGCGGGCAGGCACTACGAAGGTCTCCACGTCGACATGGGCAACCCCCATCTGGCATGCGTCATCGGAGACCCGGTCGCCCAGCTCGACCTGACCCGCCAGCCCGCGTTCGATCCCGGGGTCTTCCCCGCCGGTGTGAACATCGAGCTGCTCAACCCGGTGGGAGAGCGCCGCGTGGTGATGCGCGTCTTCGAGCGTGGCTCCGGCGAGACGCGTTCCTGCGGCACCGGCGCGGTCGCCTCGGCCGTGGCGGCCGCCCACCTGGCGGGGGAGTCGACGGGCACCTGGGCGGTCGAGATTCTCGGCGGCACGGTCTCCGTCACCCTCGACGAGCACACCAGCTATCTCGCGGGCCCCGCCGTACTCGTCGCCTCGGGAGAGCTGAGCCTCTGAGGCCGCCGGGACCGTCTCCTCCCAGGAAGAGACGCGCGGCGGGCACGGGATTTCCGCGGTGCGGGGGCGCCGGAAGCGGTGTCTTCGAGGCCGGCCACGGCGAACTCCGCTGAACTGGCCGAATCGCTTCGCCGGGCGGGATGACAGAGTCGTTTGGGGCATGGTCGCCGACCTGGCAGACTGACGTCCCATGGACGTGGACATCTGGGCCTGGGTGGGCGACACCCAGCGGCAACTGCACGAAGCCGGGAACACCGGCCTGGCCATGGCGATCGGCGACGTGCCCGCGCAGGCACTGGAGGGCCGATACTCGCAGCTCGACGTGCTCGCGCCGGCCATCGCACAGCAGGCGCAGAACCTGGAGCTGCCCTGGCTGGAGTTCTACGCCCGCTACTGGCATCTGATCGGCCGTATCGGCGACCGCGCCCAGGGGGCCGTCGCCATCGCCGACGCGGAGACGTTGGTCGAGTTCGCGGGACGCGACGACGTCCGTGACTGCCCCGGGGCCCCCGGCGCCGTGGTGGCGCTGGCTCTCACCCAGGCGAACACCGACGGGCCCGGCTACGCGGCCGAGCGGCTCGCGGCCCTCGGCGCCCTCACGGTCGAGCCGGACTCGCTGGCCTTCTCCGCGGTCGCGGAGCAGTACGTCGCGGCCCTTGTCGACGCGGGCCGGGCGGACGAGGCGGTCACCTACGCCGAGTCCGCCGTGGCGAAGCTGGGCAGCGCGGGCAGGGAGTCGAGCTGGGAGCTCGCAGCCGCCTCGGCCCGTGCCCTCCTGGCCGCGGGACGCGCGCAGGACTCGCTCACCGCGCTCGACGCCGCGACCGATTTCAAGCCCGACGACCCCGTCGCCAAGGCGCACCGCGAAGGCGTGCTGCGCTCGCTCGTGCTCGCCACCCTGGGGAAGCCGCAGGAGTCCGTCGACGCCCTGCCTGATCTGGACGTGGTCGGCGATCACCCGCGTGACTGGGCCGAGTGGGCGCGGGCCATCCGCGAGCTCGCCGGATCCGCGAGGATCACCAACACCTGGCAGCTCGGCCGGGTCCTCAAGCAGTGGATCGACTACTTCGCCATGATGGGCGGCTACCACGCCAGGGTCGAGCTGGCGCTGGTCGCCGGGGACCTGGCGGCCAGCAGGCAGAGCGTCTGGCAGGCTCGGCAGCTGGCCGACATCGCCGAGTCCGCCATGGGCGAGCTCAAGGTCCCCGGCGACACCGTGGAGCGGGTTGCCGCGCTGCGCGCCGCCGCGGACGAGATCGTCGAGCCGGAGGCTCCCGGCCCAGAGGCCGAGCTGGTCGAGTACTTCGACGCCGCCGACGGCTTCAACGCCGACCCGGAGCGCTGGGTCGGCTGGCTGACCCCGCTGTCGGGGAGCGACCTGCCCGCGACCCGCAGGCACACCACCACGCTGGGTTTCCTCGGCTACCCGGCGAAGGGCGCCGACATCTACTGGACCATGCTGGTCGAGTCGGACGACATCGAGACGGCCGACCCGCAGGACGTCTCCTATCTCACCGGCCTGTTGATCGAGGCCCGTCAGGACGAGCGCCTCGAGCAGATGGCGCAGCGACTTCCCGCCGCACAGCGCCACCTGGCCCTTGGCCGTCTGTACCGCGCCCGGGAGCGCTGGGAGCAGGCCGCAGCCGAGGGCGAGGCGGCGGTCGCCGCGGGCGCCGGCGTCGAGGCGAGCCGCCTGTGGTCGACCGCCGTGCAGCAGAGCGGCGACAACGCCAAGGGCGCCGCGATCCTGCGTGACATCCTCGACTCCGAGGGGATCGAGGCGGAGGACGTCTGGCGGATGATCACCATGGCCACGGCCGCCGAGGACTGGGAGACCGTTCGCGCGGGCACGACCAAGCTCGGCATGCCGCTGCAGTCGACGGAGGGGCCGATCGAGGAGGAGATGGGCCTGGTGCGCATCATCCTGCCCGCCCCCGACGGCAGCCAGCGCGCGGTCATCAGCCTGCGGACCGGCCCTGCCACGGCCCGCCTCGCCATTCCGCAGCCTCCCGGCATGGACTACAACGCCGGAGACCTCGTCGTCTTCGACCCGCAGCTGCTGGAGCCGGTCCCGGAGAGCCAGGAGGAGCAGGAGGGCTTCATCCCACCGTTCGCCGCGGTCGGCATGCTCCGCCCCGGTGGCTACACCAGCTGGTTCTTCGACGGCGCGGCGCCCAGCGAAGCCGACTGGACCGAGTTCAACGAGGTCATGGCCGAGCGCGGCTGGCCGATGTGGGTCTACAGCGACGACAACTACACCGTGACGCACCCGACCTCCGGCGAGCGGCTGCCCGGTGTGTTCGGCTGGATCGCGGTCCCGCCGGAGGTCACGCCGGTCGAGGTGGACGCGGTGCTCGACGACGCGACCGAGCGCTGGGTCCACCCCCTGGCCTGGCTCGACCTGGCCAAGACCGTCGATGTCGAGGTCGAGCGGCACGAGCGCATCACCAAGGAGTACGGCCTGTAGCCGTCCGCGGGAAGCCTCTGCCGAGTCGTCCACGCGCCACCCGTGAGAAACCTGCTCACGGGCGGCGCGTGTCCCACGTCTAGAATCTCGTTCTGCGTTCGCGCGGACAGACGGATGAGAAGTCGTGAGGAGGCGCCGGATGCTTGATCGGTTCCGGTTGGACGGCAAGGTCGCGATCGTCACCGGGGCCTCCTCAGGACTCGGTGTCGCGTTCGCCAGAGGACTGGCCGAGGCGGGGGCGGACATCGTGATCGGTGCCCGTCGTGAAGACCGCCTTGAGCGGACGCGCGCCCTGGTCGAGGAGACCGGCAGGCGGTGCGTCGCGCGGGTGACCGACGTGACCAGCCCACAGGAGTGCCAGGCCCTGGTGGGCGCGGCGGTCGCCGAGCTGGGCGCGGTGGACATCCTGATCAACAACGCGGGCGTCGGTACGGCGGTACCCGCGCTCAGGGAAACCCCCGAGCAGTTCCGTCAGGTCGTGGACATCAACCTGTACGGCACCTACTGGATGGCGCAGGCCTGCGCCCGGGTCATGCGCCCCGGCTCCTCCGTCGTCAACATCGGAAGTGTCCTGGGGGAGACCACGATGGGCCTGCCGCAGGCCGCCTACAGTGCCTCAAAGGCGGCCGTCGTCGGCCTCACCCGAGACCTGGCCCAGCAGTGGACGGGGCGGCTCGGGATCCGGGTCAACTGCATAGCGCCCGGCTTCTTCGCCTCGGAGATGACGGAGCAGTACAACAGGGGATACCTGGACCGGCAGCTCGAGCACCGGGTGCTGATGAAGCGCCCCGGCGACCCCGCCGAGCTCGTCACGGCGGCGATCTTCCTCGCCTCCGACGCCGGGTCCTACGTGACGGGGGCGGTGATTCCGGTGGACGGTGGAATTCTCGTGACGTGAGGTAATCGTCTCACCTGGAGTTAAGCGTCCAGTTTCATGGAACATGCGCGCTTGTTACGCACACGTGCGAGAGTTCCGGTACTCAGGTGAGCGGATGGAGGCATCTTGCAGGAGATCGACCGGCTTGGCGCGGTTATTCGCGACGAGCGCCCGTGGGGCGCGTTCGAGCGTTACACGCTCAACGAGACGTCCACGGTGAAGATCATCGAGGTGGCGCCGGGGCAGCGGCTCAGCCTGCAGAGGCACGAGCACCGCGATGAGCTCTGGGTCGCCCTCGACCCCGACGCGGTGTTCGAGATCGACGGCGAGCGGATCGAGCCCGCGGTCGGTGATCGCGTGCTCATCCGGGCGGGCCAGACCCACCGCCTCAGCTCCGCGGGCAAGGCGACCAGGATCCTGGAGGTGGCCTTCGGTCACTTCGACGAGGACGACATCGAGCGTCTTGAGGACTCCTACGGCCGAGCCTGAGGCCGCGAAGGGGTCCGAAGCCCAAGGTCCGGGTGCTCGTGGAGGTCGTCGCGGGCCCCGGTACCGCTGAGGAGATCCTGGATCCGGTTCGCGCCCGGGGGACGGAAAGCGGCTCGGATCGCGTTTCGAGCCGCCGGAGCCGTCGCGCCGCGAGGTGGCCGACGGAGAGCTCGGCCGCAAGGCCGGGCGCGGCTTTTATGATTGGAACTGATGTGTGGGGTAATTTGCCACTTCATAGTTGGTGAACGCGTATAAGGGGTGGCATGGTGCGATCGGCGCTGGGACGAGGTGCGGTCGCCGTTGCGGTCGCGTTCACGCTGGCGGGCTGCGGCCTCACGGGTCAGGCGGGCGGCGGCTCGTCCGCGGCCAGGGGGCAGTCCACCGCCGAGGCTCTCAACGGTCTGAAGAAACTTCAGGTCAAGGGGCGCGCCCCGATGACCGGCTTCGATCGCGAGGAGTTCGGTCCCGCGTGGTCCGACGTCGACCACAACGGCTGCGACACCCGTAACGACATCCTCAAGCGCGACCTGAAGGACGAGACCTTCAAGCAGGGCACCCACGACTGTATCGTGCTGACCGGCACCCTCGACGACCCCTACAGCGGCAAGACCATCAAGTTCGAGCGCGGCCAGCGGACCAGCTCCGCGGTGCAGATCGACCACGTGGTCGCCCTCGCCGACGCCTGGCAGAAGGGGGCGCAGCAGTGGCCGGAGAACAAGCGCAAGGAACTCGCCAACGACCCGCTGAACCTGCTGGCCGTCGACGGCCCGCTGAACAGCCAGAAGGGCGCCGGTGACGCCGCGACCTGGCTTCCGCCGCGCAACGCCTACCGGTGCACCTACGTCTCACGTCAGATCCAGGTGAAGGTCAAGTACGACCTGTGGGTGACGTCCGCGGAGAAGGACGCCATGCAGAGGGTGCTCGGCTCCTGCTGACCGCCTCAGCCGCAGTCGGCCTCCTTGCCGTCTATCTTGACGGTCACGTCGCCAGGCTGCTCGGGTACCTCGGGGACGGAGTCGGTCACGGTGACGGAGAACTGCGCGCTCGAGGCGACCAGGCTGCCCACCGGGGCCTGGGCCTCCTTCTCGTCCACCACGACGCCTCGCTCGCCCAGGAACTCGTAGGTCCTCGGGTCGAAGATCAGGTCCTCCCGGACGCCCCAGGAGATCCGGCCGACGCCGATGCCCCTGCGGCCCGCGGCGTCCTCTGCGTTCTCCACGGCGTCGACCCCGGGAATCGTTCCGATGGCCTTGAACAGCGCCGCGCGCTGGGCGGCGGGCATGTAGTTCTCCTGCAGCATGTCACTTGCCGCGGTCCACGCGGCGGCGTCTTTGGAGTCGCCGCCGCGCTCTCCCGTGTAGAGGAAGGCGCGCATCCCGTCGACGTCGGTGGGCAGCTTCTTCAAGCTCGCGTAGTCGTAGCGCAGATAGGCGGGCGGTCTCTCGCAGACCGGCAGCCTGTTCCACCCGTTGTCGGGTTGCTGGTAGGCCTCCTTCGGGATGGGCCAGCCGGGATAGGCCTGCGGCTTCAGATAGTCGACCTTCAGCGCGCCCGCCCGCTGTCCGTCGGCGGACTGCCAGATCACTCTCCTGGTCCGGTAGAGGTAGCGCTTCTGCGGCTCCGTCGTGCCGTCGTCGCGGGTGACCAGCTCTCCTCCCAGCACGGCGTTCATCGTCTGCGACTCGACCTTGACGAACTGGTCGTCACGCGGATCGAGCTCGTCCCGTGCGGCCCGCGCGGCCCGGCCGAGCACCTCGCTCGCGGACACGCGGGAGAGCTTCGGCAGCGCGACGACCGTCTCGGCGCCGAGGTCCTCCCGGTTCGGCGCCCGCGAGGTCACGGAGACCACCACCGTCGTGCCGACCGCGACCGCGACCGCGAGCGCCCCGGCCAGCGCCATCGTGTAGGACCTGCGCCAGCGCGGCTCGCGCGTCCCGGCGGTCGCGGCCAGCCTCCGCCGGGCCGCGTTCCCCGCCTCACGGTCGTACGGCTGCGCGTCCGGGCGGATGTCGGCCACCAGCCGGATCTCGTCGTTGTTCATCGAAACTCCTTAAGTGTGGAGACCCGGTCCTTCAGGGCCGGGAGGAAACGCGGCACGACGCCGCAGGTTTCGGTAATGTGTTCGGTGGCGGCGATGACCAAGCCGCCACCCGCACGATCGGCTCCACCCTCGCCGCCGGGCCGGCGGAGAGGTGAAACGCCTGCGGAGCCGGTGTAAGACCCCAACGAAAGATCCTTTTCGGGCGGGCGGCCGGCGGTGAAACAGGAACCCCTGCGGGCGACCGCGGGAATCCCCTCAGGGAGGGGAGAGGTCAAGCGGGTGACTCCAGGAAGCGGCGGATCTTGGTTCGGGTGCGTGAGAGCCGGGACCGTACGGTCCCGACCGGGATGCCGAGCGCCTGCGCGGCCTCTTCGTAGGTCAGCTCGGCCCAGGCGACCAGCAGGAGCAGGTCCCGTTCCGCGGAACGGAGGCCGGCGAGCGCGGTGGCGAGCGCGGGCCTGAGCCGGTCCGCGGTGACCCGCTCCGCGCTGCGCTCCTCGAATCCGTCCGCCGGTTCCGGCGCCTGCCGGGCGAGTGCCTTGAGCCTGCGGACCTCGGACCTGCGGTGTCCCGAGATCAGGTTCGAGGCGATGCCGTACAGCCAGGGTCTGGCGTCGGCTCTGCTCAGGTCGTAGCGCTTCCGCTTGCGGAAGGCGGTGAGGAACGTCTCAGCCGTCACGTCCTCGGCCGCGGTGATGTCATCCAGTCGCCGGGCGGCATATCGATGGATCTCGTCGGCATGCCGGTCGAAGAGCCCGGCGAATCTGTCGGGATCCGCGAGCGACTCCTGGATCAGCGTCGCGTCATCGGAGAACGAGGGGGGTGCGGACATCCCGGCCACAGCGGGGAGGGGCAGCGTCACCACCCGTTTCGTCCAGTCATCTCAGAAAGTTCCTTCCGGGGCGCCCTCGCGCCCACACCCCTACTCCGCCGCTCGTCACCGTCCGGTTCCAGATGACTTTCTCCGCTCGCGGCGCGGTGGTAATAAGATCCGCCTTCGACGAAGCGGACATAAAGCGGGAGTAAAGGATGAAACGATGAGCACGAAGAAGCCAGAAGTCAGGCGGAGGCGGCTGAGGGGTTACCTGATCGGGATTCCCGTGCTGGTGGTGTGCGGCCTGATCCTCAGCGGATGCACGCGGGTGAGCACCCAGCCCGACGAGGTGGTCCTGCACTACGCGGGCGGCGTCTTCGAGGCCATCAAGTTCGAGCGGTGCATCAACCCCTCGAGCGGCGCCACGCTGCTCGGCCCCGGCGACACCGGCTACTCCTACCCGTTCGGCCAGCGGACCTTCGACTTCTCCGACGCCAGGGACGCCGAGTCCAAGCCGCTGTCCGTCGTCTCCAAGGACAACGTCGAGATGACCGTGTCCGGGGTCGCGACGTTCACGCTGAACACCGACTGCAAGACGCTGCAGCGCTTCCACGAGAAGATCGGGCTGAAGTTCCACGCCTACTACGAGGACGGCCAGTCAGAAGGCTGGCGGCGGATGCTCAACATCTACATGCGGGTGCCGCTCGACCGTGCGATGGACGCCGCGTCGCAGGAGTTCGAGTGGCGGGGGCTGTTCAACGACCCCAAGGTGAAGCAGGCGTGGGAGGCCAGGGTCGGCGTGCTGGCCAGGCAGTTCATCGAGGAGACCGGCGGCGCCGACTACTTCTGCAACCAGAACTACAGCGGCAGCGGCGAGTGTGGCGACATCTCCCTGACCATCCAGAAGCCCGAACCCCCCGAGGCCCTGGTGAACGCCCTTGCCTCAGAGCAGGCGGCCAAGGCGGAGAACGTCGCCCAGACCCAGCGCAACGCCAAGGTCCGCACCGAGCTGGAGTCCATCAAGGACCTCGTCAGGGTTCTCGGCCCGCAGGGCGCCGTGCTCTGGCAGGCCATCCAGAAGGGCCAGGTCTCGGTGGTGCCGGTTCCGCAGGGCAGCAACCTCAACATCACCCCGCCGAGCCGCTAGCCGAGGCGACCACGCGGAAGGAGCGTGGGAAGAGGACGCGGCGACGGTCACCCGCCCAGTTCGGAGCCGAAGTCGTGCGCGATCTTCCGCATGCCGTCCGCGAGATCCTCCCGGTCGAGCGCCTCGATCCGCTCGGCCGGGCCGGAGACCGACATCGCGGCGATCGTACGCCTGCCGTCGCGCACCCCGACGGCCAAGCAGTGCACGCCGAGCTCCTCCTCGCCCAGGTCCAGGGCGTAGCCCCATTCCCGCACCCGCCGCAGCTCGGCCAGCATGCCGGGCAGGTCGGTGATCGTGTTGGCGGTCCGCCTGGGCATGCCGGTCCGCTCGACCAGCGACGCCACGTCGTCGTCCGTCCGATCGGCCATGAGGACCTTCCCGACCGCCGTGCTGTGCGGCAGCACCCGCCTGCCGACCTCGGCGAACATCCGCAGCCTCCTGGGCGAGGGCACCTGGGCGACGTAGACGACGAAATCGCCCTCCAGCACCGCCAGGTTGGCCGTCTCCCCGGACAACTCGACCATTCTCGCCAGGTACGGCTGCGCCCAGGTGGCGACCATGCGCTCGGCCACCCCGCCGAGCCGTACCAGGGCGCCGCCCAGCGCGTAACGGCGGTCGGACTCCTGGCGTACGTACCCCCGGGAGAGCAGGGTGCGCAGCAGCCGGTGGATCGTCCCGTACGGCAGGCCGGTCCCGGCCGCGATCTCGGAGAGCCCGGCCTCCCCGCCCCGCTCCGCCAGCGCCTCCAGCACGTCCAGCGCCCGGTCGACCGACTGCACCGTGCCCCCCACGCCCCCCACGCCCCCCGCGCCCGGCCCGCCGGCACCGGGCAGCCCGCCCGTGTCCGTGCCGCTGGCACCCCGCTCGTCCGTGCCGCTCACGTCCCGCTCGTCCGCGCCCTGCTCGCTCGCGCCCCGTCCGCTCGCGCCGGGGGCGCCGGTTCCTGTCTCACCCATGTCCACGCCGTTCACATCCATGCCACTGCCCAAGCCGCTGTCCATACCACCCGTGCCCGTCCTGTCGGTTCCCCCGACTCCCGCCCCGGCCGTGCGCTCCCGAGACCGGGTCCGCCTGGCTCCACGCGCCTCCGGCCGCCGGTGTCACGTCCCGCCCCGGGCTCACCGCACCTCCGCGAGGCCGCGCAGCGAGGCGTCCAGCACCTGGGCGATGTGCGCCGCAGGGATCGGTTCCGCGCCGCGACGCCGGATCGCCGAGGTGATCTGCATGGTGCAGCCGGGGTTGGCCGAAACCAGCAGATCGGCGCCGGTGGCCAGCACCCGCTCCGCCTTGCGGTCACCGAGGTCGCGTGCGGCCTCCGGCTGAAGGAGATTGTAGGTTCCCGCGGAGCCGCAGCAGATGGACGATTCCGCGATCTCCCTCAGCCTGAGACCGGGAACGGCGGCCAGCAGTGCGCGGGGCTGTGACCGAATCCCCTGCGCGTGCGCCAGATGGCAGGCGTCGTGGTAGGCCACGGTGAGCGGCAGCGGGTGCCGCCGGGCCGCGGGTCCGAGCGCGACGAGATACTCCGACAGGTCGACGGCCCTGATGGCCCGTGCCCGCTCCGCCCATTCGCCGTCGAGGATGTCGGCGTACTCCTTCATGGTCGATCCGCAGCCCGCCGCGTTGACCACGACCGTGTCCACCCCGGCACGTTCGAAGGTCGCCACCATCCGCCTGGCGAGCCGTTTCGCCTGCTCCGGCCGGCCCGAGTGCAGCGACAGGGCCCCGCAGCAGCCCTGCGACGGCGGGATGACCACCTCGCAGCCCTCCATCGCGAGCACTCTCGCGGTGGCGGCGTTGACCTGGGGGAAGAACTCACCCTGGACGCATCCGGTGAGCATCCCGACCGTGGCCCTGTGCTCGCCCCTCGCCGCGACCCTGCGTGGCAGCCGCACCCTGGCGGAGACCGGGGGAGCGAGGTCGGCCATCGCCGCCAGGGACGGGCTGATCCGTTCGAGCCGTGGCGCGATCCGGCGGCGCAGTCCCGCGCTGAGCCGCAGCGGCAGCCGCATCGCCCGCAGCCGCCGGGGGTAGGGGAACAGAAGGAAGATCAGGGCACGCAGCGCCCGCTCCTGTAGCGACCTGACCTGGGTCCGTTCGACCTCGGCCCGGGTCTGCTCGATCAGCCGGTCGTATCTCACTCCAGAGGGACAGGCCGTCACGCACGCCATGCAGCCCAGACAGGCGTCGAAGTGCCCGGCCATCTCCGGTGTCAGGGGTGTGCCCTCGACATGCTGTTTCATGAGGTGGATCCGGCCTCGGGGGGAGTCCATCTCCTCGCCCCACAGCACGTAGGTCGGGCACGTCGGCAGGCAGAACCCGCAGTGCACGCAGTCGCCGATCAGCTCGGGGTCCACCTCAGATCCCTCCGACTAACCGGCCGGGGGACATCCTCCGGTCCGGGTCGAACCGCTCCTTGACCCGCCGCATCAGCGGCAGAGCGCCGGTCGGCCCCCAGCGGTCGACCCCGCGCGCCAACTCGTACGGCGCGGCGAGAACGGTCAGCCCGCCGCAGAGGTGCCCGAGCGCCACACGCACCGACGAGACGAAAGCCGCGAACGCCGCCTGGCCGACGTCCTCGGGCAGGGCGATCCCGAGGACCCCGGACGCGACCGATCCGCGCACCCGCGCGGGCAGCCCGCAGGCCGCGACGGCCCGCAGCGCCTCACCCGCTCCGGCGGGTGGAACCCGCACCTCGAGCAGCACCTTGTCGCCGGGCAGGGTGTTCCACCAGTCGGGTGCCCCCTCGCGGATCCGCGCGTCTCCGTGCTCGCGGGCAATCGCGAGCACGGCCCGCGCCCGCTCCCCGGCCGCCGTCCCCTCGACGAGAACGGCCACGGCCGGCCGGCCCCGCGCGTCCGGCCACTCCACCTCGATGGCGCTCGGCTCCGCCTGGGAGGCCGTCAGTTCGGCGACGAGCGCGTCCAGAGCGGCGAACGGGTCCGCGGTGAACGCATCCGGGGCCGTGGGTGTGTCCTGGGCCGTCGGTGTCCCCGAGGGGGACGGCCCACCCGGCGGGGCGGGCGTCTCCGCGGGCCCGGACGGTTCCACGGTGATCCAGCGGCGCTCCGGCGGAGCCGGGTGAAGGCGGAAGACGGCCTCGGTGATGACGCCGAGCGTGCCGTATGAGCCGCAGAGGAGCTTGCCGAGGTCGTAGCCCGCGACGTTCTTGACGACCTGGCCGCCCGATCTTGCGACCGTGCCGTCGGCCAGCACGACGGTGACGCCGATCAGCAGGTCACGGGCGGTGCCGTACCTGAACCTGCGGGGGCCGGCGATCGCGGTGGCGAGCGTGCCGCCGACGGTGCCCGCGGGGAGCGGGTTGTCCAGGGCCAGCTCCTGCGGGAACCCGGGGAAGGAGGCGAGCGAGTCCACGGGGAGTCCCGCGCTGACCCTGGCCACCAGGTCGCCGGGGGAGTGCTCGACGGGTGTCCCGCCGTCGAGGACGAGGCGGCGGGTGCCCATCACCAGGTCGCACCGCTCCGGCGGGTTTCCCCACCCCAGCTTCGTCCCGTCTCCCACGGGCACGACGGCGAGGTCGTGCTCGGCGGAGACCCGCATCAGCGCGGCGACCTGAGCGGTCGTCTCCGGAAGCGCGACCCAGCGGGGCGTGATCCCGGCCACGGCGTCCTCGGGCCCCGCCCTCCGGATCGTCGCGCCCGTCTCGCGCAAGGCGTCCATCAGAACTGCTCCGCCCGTCCTGACTCGACCAGCGGATGCACGCCCTTGCGCACTCTGGGAACCTCGCCGCACAGGCGCGGGGTCGGGAAGACCTTGCCCGGATTCGACAGGCCCACGGGGTCGAAGGCGCAGCGCACCAGCTGCATGGTGTCGAGATCGTCGTTGGAGAACATTTTCGTCATATATCGGGATTTGTCGACACCGACGCCGTGTTCCCCGGTGATCGAGCCGCCGTGCTCGATACAGAGATCGAGGATCTTGCCGGAGACCAGCTCGGCCCGCTCGCCCGCGCCTGGCTCGCCATCGTCGAACAGCACCAGCGGATGCAGGTTGCCGTCTCCCGCGTGGAAGACGTTGGCCACCCGGATGCCGTGCTCCCGCGACAATCGGTCGATGTCCGCCAGCACCCCGGGCAGCGCGGTCCTGGGCACGACCCCGTCCTGCACGATGTAGGCGGGACTGATCCGGCCGACCGCGGCGAAGGCCGACTTACGGCCCTTCCAGATGGCCGCCCGCTCCGCCGGGTCCGCGGCGGTCCGCAGCTCGAACGCGCCGCTTTCCCGGCAGATCCGCGTCACCTCGCCGAGCTGGTAGGCGACCTCGGGGGCCGGGCCGTCCAGCTCGACGATGAGCACCGCCCCCGCGCCCTCCGGGTAGGCGCAGGAGACCGCGGCCTCCGCCGCCTCGATCGCCAGGGCGTCCATCATCTCGATCGCCGCGGGCAGGATGCCGCCGCCGATGATGGCCGAGACCGCCAGGCCGCCCTGTGCGATGCCGTCGAAGGCGGCCAGCAGCGTCGTCACGGACTGCGGAGCCCGTGTCAGCCGTACGGTGACCTTGGTGGCGATGCCCAGTGTGCCCTCGGAGCCCACGAAGACGCCCAGCAGGTCGTAGCCGGGGTCGGTACCGGACAGCTCGACGATGTCACCGTCCGGGGTGACGACCTCAAGGGCCAGCACGTGGTTGACCGTGAAGCCGTACTTCAGGCAGTGCGCGCCACCGGAGTTCTCCGCGACGTTGCCGCCGATGGAGCAGACCTGCTGGCTCGAGGGGTCGGGCGCGTAGTAGTACCCCTGGTCGCGGACCGCCTCGGTGATCGCCAGGTTGGTGACCCCCGGCTCGACGACCGCCCACCGGTTCCGCAGGTCGATCGAGAGGATCCGCCGCATCCTCGAGGTGACGACCAGCACCCCGTCGGTCCTCGGCAGTGCCCCGCCGGACAGTCCGGTCCCCGCGCCCCTGGCCACGAACGGCACGCCGTACTCGGCGCAGATCCGCACCACGGCCGCGACCTGCTCCGTGGTCTCCGGCAGCACGACGACCCCGGGAGTCGCGCGGTGGTGGGTCAGGCCGTCGCATTCGTAGGTGCGCAGCCGTACGGGATCGGTGATCACGGAGCCGGGGCCGAGGAACTCCAGGAATCGTCGGATCGGCTCGTCGAGTCTCTTCGCCTGCATCGCTCCTCCTTTCCGGCGAGCCTTGGGAGCTCCCCGTGTGCCGGGGATCTCGGGCGGCCCCGCCGTCGTGATCGGCGGACGGGGCCTGGCCGGTGTCTCCTGCGCGCGGGGCGCCCTCCTCGGTGGAGGGACGCCCCGTAGGGGAGTCGTCTTTAGGGCATGCGGGCGTAGGCGGGCAGCGTCAGGAACTCCACGAAGTCGTCGTCGAGGGCGACCTCCTTGAACAGGGCGGTGGCCTGGGCGTAAAGGGCCTCGTCGTAGCCGGCCTCCGCCCTGATCTTGGCGAGCTCCTCGTCGATGATCCGCTCGACGAGCTCCCTGGTCACCACGGCACCGGTGTCCGCGAGCCGGATGTCGTTGTGGATCCACTGCCAGATCTGGGAGCGGGAGATCTCCGCCGTCGCCGCGTCCTCCATCAGGTTGTGGATCGCCACCGCGCCCAGCCCGCCCATCCAGGCGGCGAGGTAGCGGAGGGCCACGTCCACGTTGTTGCGCAGGCCCGCCTCGGTGATGTCACCCGGAGTCTTCGAGACCGCCAGCAGGTCGGCGGCGGAGACCGAGACGTCCTCGCGCAGCCGGTCGAGCTGGTTCGGCAGGTCACCCAGGACGCCGTCGAAGACGTCGCGGCAGATCGGCACCAGGTCGGGGTGGGCGACCCACGAGCCGTCGAACCCGTCTCCCGACTCGCGTGTCTTGTCCGCTGTGACCTTCTCAAGGGCGACCTTGTTGACCTCGGGGTCGCGGCGGGAGGGGATGAACGCGGCCATGCCGCCGATGGCGTGGGCTCCGCGCTTGTGGCAGGTGCGGACCAGGAGCTCGGTGTAGGCGCGCATGAAGGGGGCGGTCATGGTCACCGCGTTGCGCTCGGGGAGCAGGAACTCCCTGCCCCGGGTGCGGAACTTCTTGATCACGCTGAACAGGTAGTCCCAGCGGCCCGCGTTGAGCCCCGCCGAGTGGTCGCGGAGCTCGTAGAGGATCTCCTCCATCTCGAAGGCGGCGGGGTAGGTCTCGATCAGGACGGTCGCGCGGATCGTGCCCTGCGGGACGCCGAGCAGGTCCTGGGCCCTGACGAAGACGTCGTTCCAGAGGCGGGCCTCCAGATGCGACTCCAGCTTCGGCAGGTAGAAGTAGGGGCCCTTGCCCTTGGCGATCTGCCGCTTCGCCGAGTGGAAGAAGTAGAGGCCGAAGTCGACGATCGAGCCGGAGAAGGGAACGCCGTCGAGGGTGAGGTGCTTCTCCTCCAGGTGCCAGCCGCGCGGGCGGACCACGATGGTGGCGAGCTCCTCGTCCGGCTTGAGCGCGTAGCTCTTGTCTCCGGCGGAGAAGTCGATGGTCCGGTCCAGCGCGTCGCGCAGGTTGAGCTGGCCGTTGACGGTGTTCTCCCATGTGGGAGCGTTGGCGTCCTCGAAGTCCGCCAGCCAGACCTTGGCTCCTGAGTTGAGCGCGTTGATCGTCATCTTGCGGTCGACGGGCCCGGTGATCTCCACCCGGCGGTCCTCAAGGCCGGGCGCGGGCGGGGCGACCCGCCAGTCCGACTCGCGGACGTGCCTGGTCTCGGGCAGGAAGTCGAGGGTGCCGCCCGCGGACAGCTCCGCCTGGCGGACCTGGCGGGCCCGCAGCAGCTCCAGGCGCCTGGCGCCGAACTCACGCTGGAGCGTGGCTGTGAAGGCCAGCGCCTCCGGCGTGAGGATCTCGTCGAACCGCTCTGCCGATGGGCCGGTGATCTCAACGCCGTCCATGAGCTTCCTTTCCGCACAGTGGAAAAACTCTTCTGAATTATGGAATCGACGCTACTTGATGGTCACTGGTGGGTCAAAGACAGGGGTCCCCTAAGGGGTCTTGTCGGGGGCTTCCCCGATAGATGAGGGCGTCACGCTCGGGAAGAGTTGAGGCAACCCTCCCTCCGCAGGGGAGAAGAAGGACCGCTCGCGCGAAGGAAGCCCGCGGCCTTCCGGAACATCGAGGATCGGGCTCATGAAGAAGAACATGATCGTCGCAGGGACGCTTCTCGGCTCGGTCCTCGTACTGTCCGGCTGCAGGGTCGACGGCCTCGGCCACCAGAACCAGGCCGTCAACTCCTACGACGTCGGCAACGGCGTCACAGCGCTCGAGGGGGACACGGACGCGGGGGACATCGTGGTCAACGAGTCCGACCAGCCGGGGATCCGGGTGACCGAGACGCTTCACTGGAACGGGGACAAGGGAGACAAGCCCAAGACCGAGCACCCTGTCGCCGGCGGAACGCTCACGCTGCGCCACGAGTGCTCCGGTTCGAACTGCGCGGTCGACTACAAGGTCGAGATCCCCAAGGGGGTCAAGATCACGTTGAGGACGACCGCGGGCGACATCACGCTGCGCGCGCTGACGGGCGAGGTGAAGGCGACCACCACCGCCGGCGACATCGAGGCCAACGCCCTGGGGGCCAAGAACCTCGTCGCGACCAGCGGAGCCGGGGACGTCACGGTCAGGTTCGCCGCGGTGCCCGGTCACGTGGAGGTCGAGACCACCGCCGGTGACGCGACCGTACGGCTGCCCAGCGCGAGCTACAACGTGACGACACGAACCGTCGCGGGCGAAAAGACCGTCAAGGTCACCAACGACCCTTCCTCCCCCAACAGCGTCTCGGTGCGGACCGGTGCGGGCGACGCCAAGGTCCTGCCCTCCTGAAGGCGCGCCGGTGGCGAGGAGAGGCCGCAAAGAGCGAGGATGACCTCGTCTGTCACGACGAACACCGGGATAACCAGATGAACCCTCGGGCGTTCGCGTGGCACCATCATGGGGAAGAGACCCGGGGTGTTCGGGCGTTCTCATAAGAGATGACGCACATGAACCACGCATCTGAACGGAGCAACGACATAGACACTCGTGAGCCGCTGGAGATCGACCGATTCGAGGACCTGCCGGAGATCGGCGAGATGGACCTGGCCGAACGCCAGGCGCTGCGCAGGGTCGCGGGACTCTCGACGGAGCTTCAGGACGTCACCGAGGTCGAATACCGCCAGCTGCGACTTGAGCGGGTCGTCCTGGTCGGTGTCTGGACCTCGGGTACGGCGATCGACGCCGAGAACTCACTCCTTGAGCTAAAGCTTCTGGCGGAGACCGCCGGATCGGAAGTCCTGGAAGGCGTGATCCAGCGCCGCCAGAAGCCTGACACCGCGACCTACATCGGTTCGGGTAAGGCACAGGAGCTCGCCGACATCGTCTCCGCGACCGGCGCCGACACCGTGGTGTGCGACGGCGAGCTGAGCCCCGGCCAGCTCCGCCAGCTTGAAGAGGTCGTCAAGGTCAAGGTCATCGACCGGACCATGCTGATCCTCGACATCTTCGCCCAGCACGCCAAGAGCCGCGAGGGCAAGGCACAGGTCGAGCTCGCCCAGCTCAACTACCTGCTGCCGCGCCTGCGAGGCTGGGGTGGCAACCTGTCCCGTCAGGTCGGCGGACGTGCCGCGGGCGGCGTCGGCATGGGCGGTCGTGGCCCCGGTGAGACCAAGATCGAGCTGGACCGCAGGCGGATCCGCGAGCGGATGGCCAAGCTGCGCCGTCAGATCGTGGAGATGACCACCGCGCGGGAGACCAAGCGGGCGCGGCGTCTCGAGCGTGAGGTGCCGGCCGTGGCCATCGCCGGCTACACCAACGCGGGCAAGTCCTCACTGCTGAACCGTCTCACCAGTGCCGGTGTGCTGGTCGAGGACGCCCTGTTCGCCACGCTGGACCCGACTGTGCGTAAAGCGCACACGCCGGAGGGCAGGCTGTTCACGCTGGCCGACACCGTCGGGTTCGTCCGGCACCTGCCGCACCAGCTGGTCGAGGCCTTCCGCTCCACCCTGGAGGAGATCGGCGACGCCGACCTGATCCTGCACGTGGTGGACGGCTCGCATCCCGACCCCGAGTCGCAGCTCGCCGCCGTGCGAGAGGTGGTCGGCGACATCGAGGGCGCCCGCGACATCCCGGAGATCGTCGTCATCAACAAGGCCGACGTCGCCGATCCGGTGGTGCTGGCTCAGCTGACCGCGCGGGAGAAGCACACCGTCGTGGTCTCGGCCCGTACCGGCGCCGGGATCGGCGAGCTGATGGCGCTGATCGAGCAGGAGCTGCCCCGGTTCGACCAGGAGGTCAGGCTGCTGGTGCCGTACCAGCGCGGTGACCTGATCTCCAGGGCCCACAAGGAGGGCGAGGTCCTGGGCCTCGAGCACACGGGAGACGGCACGATCCTGCACGCCAGGGTCCTGCCCGCACTCTTCGCCGAGCTGGAGAGGACCGCGAAGCCGGTCGAGACCGTCTGACCCGGCCGCCGCGCCGTACTCCCGCGCATCAGGCGCGGGAGTACGGCGCGGCGGGCGTTTCGGCGAGACGTCCCGCCGTGGAACACCTTCCAGCGGGACGGCCGTGCCGCAACGCCTTCCGTGAGGCGTCCGGCGGCTGGGATCAGCGAGGTGTTCCGCGGCGGAAGACCACGAGCGCCACATCGTCCTCACGGGCACCGAACTGCTCGATCAACCGGTCACAGAAGAGCTCCAGATCCTCCTCGACCGTTTCCGCCAGGTGCCGTACGATCTCCAGGCTCTCGTCGAGCAGCTTGTCGCGGTCCTCGATGAGCCCGTCGGTGAACAGCAGCACGCCCCCCTCGTCCGGCACGGTCAGCCGGTCGACCCGGTAGGTCTCCTCGGCCACGCCCAGCAGGAGGTTGCCCAGGCGGGTGTAGCGTGTCTCGCCGTCGCCGATGAGCAGCGGCGGGATGTGGCCCGCGTTCGCGACCTCCATCTCCCCGGTCGCCGGGTCGAGGAGGGTCAGGCACACGGTCGCGGTCATGCCGGGGTGGTAGCGCCGCAGCACGTCGTTGAGCAGGGCCATGGACGCGCCCAGGTCGACCGTGCCGATGAGGGAGGCGCGCAGCGCGTGGCGGAGCTCCGCCATGACCGTCGCGGCGTGCAGGGAGTGCCCCTGGACGTCCCCGATGGCGATGAGCACCCGCTCGCCCAGCCGCAGGACCTCGTAGAAGTCGCCGCCGACCTCGACGTTGTCGACCGAGGGCTGGTAGCGCCAGCTGATCTCCAGACCGGGGGTCTCCGGGATTCTGGCGGGCAGCAGGCTGCGCTGCAGAGTGAGGGCGATCGCGTGCTCCTCGGCGTACGCGCGCAGCGCGTCGACCGCCAGCGCCAGGGCCTGGCCGAGCTGGCGCAGGACGTTGGACTCGTCCCCGTCGAGCGCGGGTGTCGCCTCGACCCCCAGATAGACGGGGGGCCTGCCGACCTTGGTACGGCAGAGCACGGCGCAGACGCTGTCCTTGATGTTCGCGTCGGGCATCAGCTTCAGCCAGTCGCCGACGGAGACGGTGAAGACCTGGGTCCCCGCCGTGTTGCCCAGCGACATCGCGCTGAGCGTCGGCAGCGTGTCCGGGGCCGCGACCTTGGGCGTGGCGACGTCCGCCTGTGGCAGCGCCGCGTACCTGCGCGTCCGCCCGTCCGGCGGCAACGCCAGCGCGCCCGCGTGCCTGCCGAGAATCCGGGAGGTGCCCTCGACGGCCGTGGCGAGAAGCTCGTCGAAGGTGCCCGCGGAGTTCATCGCGAGGGTGACCTCGGTGAGGGCGGCCAGCCGCTCGGCTATCCGTTCCGCCCGCTGCCGCGCGCGGTAGTAGCGCAGCGTGGCCTCGACCGTCGCGGCGAACTCGTCCGGCTCGACGGGCTCGGCCAGGTACGCGTCCGCCCCGCGTTCGAGCCCGTGGGCCCGGTCCGCCGGGGTGATCGCCGCCCCGGAGATCTGCACGACCGGTATCGAGGCGGTCGCCGGGTCGGCCTTGATCTGCTCGCAGACCTCGTAGCCGCTGATGTCGGGCAGTCGCACGTCGAGGACGACCAGGTCGGGCCGCAGCTCCCTGACCTTGGCGAGCGCCTCGACGCCGCCGGTCGCCTGCATCACCTCGTGTCCCGAGCGCCGCAGCCAGCTGGACAGGATGTAGAGCTTGGTCGGAGTGTCGTCGACGACGAGCACCGTCGCCTGCCCCTCGCTCATCGTGCTCCCGCCCCCGAGTCGTGCTCCCGCCCCAGGGCGTTCCGCACGGCCGCGAGCAGGCTTTCCCTGCGCAGCCCCTGCTTGGGAACGACCGTGCGTGCCTCCTGCGGGTACTGGTGCGAGCTCGCGACGGTCACCACGATCACCGGCACCTCCCGCAGCCGCTCGTCCTCGGCCATCCGCTGCAGCAGGGCGGCACCGTCGAGCCTGGGCATGAGCAGGTCGACCAGGGCGAGGTCCGGCGGGTTCCGCGCCATCGTCTCCAGCGCGACCAGCCCGTCCGAGGCCTCGTCGATGTGGGCCGCGAACCCGGAGAGCATCCGCCGTACGGTCGCGCGGAACTCGTCGTCGTCGTCGACGACGAGCACCCGGTCGACCACGGGGACCCTGTTGTCGAGGTTCGGCAGCCTGACCGTGACCGTCGTCCCCTCGCCCGCCGTACTGGCCAGCCTGAGCGTGCCGCCCATCGCCTCGGCCAGCCTGCGGGCGTACGGCAGGCCGAGCCCCGTGCCCTTCGCCCTGACCTGGATCGGCCCGGGAACCTGGTAGAACTCCTCGAAGACGCGTTCCTGGTGCTCCTCGGGGACGCCGATCCCGGTGTCGGTCACTCTGAAGACGATCTCGTGGGTCGCGGCGTCGAAGCTCACGTCGAGGCGGACCTCGCCCTCCTCGGTGAACTTCAGCGCGTTGGACAGCAGGTTGCGCAGCACGCGGGTGAGCATCGTCTCGTCCGCGAGCATCTCCACCACGTCGTCCGCGACCCGCGCCGAGAGGGAGACCCGGGTTCCGACGGTCGGACGCAGCGTCATGCGCAGCCGTTCGGCCAGGGCGACCAGATCCACCGGGGACGGCTGCGGGTCCAGCCGCCCCGCCTGTGCCTTGGCCATGTCGAGCAGCTCGCTCACCAGGTTGAGGAGCGTCTCGGCCGAGGAGCCGATGAGCTGGATCTGGTGGACCTGTTCGTCGGCCAGCGGTTCCCCGCCGGGGCCGACCAGGAGACGCACCAGGCCGATGATCGAGTTGAGCGGGGTGCGCAGCTCGTGGCTGACCGTGGCCCAGAACCGGTCCTTGGCGGCGCTCGCCTCTCTGAGCTGCGCGGACTTCTCGTCCAGCTCCGCGTACAGGGCCACGACACCGCGGTTGGTCTCCTCCAGCTCCTCGGAGAGCTGGTTGTACAGGGCGAGCACTCCCTGGTTGGTCTCCTGCAGCTCGGAGTTGAGCTGCAGGACCTCCTCCAGAGTCGCGGCGAGCTCGTGGTTCTGCTGGCGCAGCTCGTCGAGGGCGGTCGCGGGGGTCAGCTTCGCGAGCTTGGCGCGTATTTCCGCCGCCGAAGGGCGCGGCCGGCCGAGAGGAAGCCGTTTGAGCATGCTTATCGTTCCCCTGGCGGGATCCAGCTCGATCACGTCGACGAGACGCCCCGCCAGCGTCACGCCGTCCGCCGATCCGAAACCGGCCTTCGCCGGAAGATCGATGGTGACGACGAGACTGTCCTGCCCCAGCAGGAAGGTGGCGAACGTCTCGGCCTTCTCGCCCAGCACCTCCCGGCCGATCTCGCTCAGCGCCGTGGCCATGCGGATCTGGTCCTGGGTCTCCAGCCCCGCGGCCTCCGCGACCTCGCGGCCCAGCCTGCGCATGGCGAACACGTCTTGCTCGTCCCGGACGGGCGTCCTGATCAGCTCTTCGCCATCCATGTCCCCGCCCGCGCGAGGAAGGTCACCCGTCTCGCGCCTCATACGCCCGGCCTCACTGCCACCACGCAGGCGTCGTCCCTTCGCGTCCCGGCGTCTCGCAGCAACGTGGCGGCGACGACGGAGGGGGTACGGGTGACGAGCCCGGGATAGGAGGTGATGTCCCAGCGGTCGGACAGGCCATCAGAGTGGAGCACGACCACGCTGTGCGGCGGTACGGCGTACTCGTACTGGCGCAGGGTCCTGGCCTTGTGGCCGGCTATCCCCGGCACCGAGATCATGCCCTGCCTGCCCTCCTGGTGGGCGATCCACGCGGAGATGTTGCCGAGTCCCGCGAAGCTCACCGTGCCCGCGACCCGGTCGATGCGGGCGACGGCGACCGCGCCGCCCCTGCTCTGGCCCAGGCCTGCGTGGATGCGCTCAAGAATACCCGTGGGCGTGAGATCCGTGCGCTCAAGGAACAGCCGTACCGCCTCCTGCGAGGCGTGGGCGGCGGCACTGCCGTGACCGAGGCCGTCGCAGAGCATCACGGTCACCGTGGCGCCGGTGTCGAAGGCCGCGAACGCGTCGCCGCAGACGAGTTCCTCGCCGATCGGGCGCGTCACGCCGCTCACCTGGCACGCGGGTCGCCGAGCTTGGTGCGCGGTGAAGTACATGCCGAGCACCGTGCCCCGCCCAGGCATGGAATGAACCTCGTATCCGCTGGCCATCCGCGCGATGCCGCCCATGCCGATGCCGAGGGTGCCCGCCGTCGAGTAGCCGTCGCGCAGGGCGCGGGAGACGTCGCGCATGCCCGGCCCCCGGTCGACGGCGATGACCTCGATCGCCGACGCCAGCTCGGGATGGGGGCGGATCAGCATGATGCCCTCGATCGCGTGCTTGACCAGGTTCGACGCCGCCTCGCTCACCGCGACGGCGACCCGTCCCGTGTCCTCCTCGTCGAATCCCCGGTTCTCCGCGAGCACGACGGCGGCGCGGCGGAGGGAGCCGATCGCGCTCGCGTCCTCGGCTCTGACCCACGTGTCGTTCTGTGAGCTGATCACCTCGCCCATTTCGTCACCGTGATCAGCGTTCCCTCTCCGGGGGCCGACTTCAGGTCGAACTCGTCGACCAGCCTGCGGGAGCCGCTGAGCCCCAGGCCGAGGCCACCGCCGGTGGTCCAGCCGTCGGTGAGGGCCTGCTCGATGTCGGGGATGCCGGGGCCCTCGTCGTTGAAGGTCAGGCGCAGGCCCTTGCGCAGGCCGTTCCGCACGATCTCGATGCGCACCTGCCCGCCGCCCGCGTAGACCAGCGCGTTGCGGGCCAGCTCACTGGCCGCGGTCACGACCTTGGTCTGGTCGACGAGGGACAGGCCCACGTCCACGGCCGCGGTCCTGACATGCTGGCGCACCAGGACGACGTCGCTGTTGCTGTTGACGGGCAGCTCGGCGGGGGTGGTCACCGGATGGCCGCGGCTATCTGGGCGCCCTCTAGGTGGTTCAGCAGCGCGACGCCCTTCTCAAGGTTCAGCGCGGTGCGCACGCCACCGAGAGAGAGGCCGAGCTCCACGAGGGTGATCGCCACCGCCGGCCGCATGCCGACGACCACCGTCTCCGCGTCAAGCATGCGGGAGATCGCCGCGATGGTGGCCAGCATGCGCCCGATGAACGAGTCGACGATCTCGACGGCGGTGATGTCGATGATCACACCTCGGGCGCCTGTCGCGACGACCTTGTCCGCCAGGTCCTCCTGGAGCGCGAGGACGCTCTGGTCCTGGAGGTCGATCTGGATGGAGACGATCAGGATGTCTCCGAGCTTGAGGACGGGAACGCGGTCCATCAGCCCTCCTCGGTCCGTACGGCGACGCGGGCCTTCCTGCTGACGAACTCGACACCGCTCTTCCGCAGCGCGTGCGCGAGGGCGTCGGCGAGGGAGGCCTTGGTCACGATGTCGCCGAACTCGATGCCGAGGGTGACGATGGTGTGGGCGATCTGCGGGCGGATGCCGGAGATCACACACTCCGCGCCCATCAGCCGCGCCGCGACCACGGTCTTGAGGAGGTGCTGGGCGACCTGGGTGTCGACCGCGGGCACGCCGGTGATGTCGATGACCGCGTGCTCGGAACCGGTGTCCACCAGCGTCTGCAGCAGCTTCTCCATCACCACCTGGGTTCTGGCCGAGTCGAGCGTGCCGACCAGCGGCACCGCGACGATGCCCTCCCAGAGCTTGACCACCGGGGTGGAGAGCTCCAGGAGCTGCTCCGCCTGGTCGATGATGACCTTCTCTCTGGCGGCCGCGTAGTTCTCCATCGTGAGGAGCCCCAGGTCGTCGATGAGCTGGGAGAACCAGATGAAACCCCGCAGGGCCTCGGCGGAGCCGTCGGCCTCGATGCTCTCGTAGATCGCCTCCTTCAGGCCGAACACCACAATGGCGGTCTCGGTCGGCGTGAACCCCTGGCGGGCGCGGCTGCGGGAGAGCTCGGCGAGGAGGCCGCGCAGGTCGCTGGAGTCGCCCGCTCCGTCGAACGACTGCCGCAGCGCCTGGAAGAGCTCTCGCAGTTGCTCGCCAAGGGCCTTGCGGTCGGTGTTGCCGTTGGAGGACGACGAGCCCGCTATCTCCAGCCAGCGCCTGAGGAGGCGCTCCTCGTTCTCCTGGAGCAGCTCTTCTATGCGACGCCGACCGGCGTCTGCGGAGACGGACAAGGTGACTCCCATACGTGCGGGCTTATGGATAGCTCGTCCGAAAGATTACATGGTATGTCCTGCTTAAACCCTGTTTCAGGGGTGTGCGGCCGGTGTCGTGGGGAGCTGGAAACCCCGTGTCGGGAGGGAGACAGATGCCGTCGCCCAGCACGGCGGGCCTGTCTCCGGTCCTGAGGGTGGTGAACGTCACCCGTGTCTCCGACCCGGTTCGGAGCCGGGTTCTGGTCTACTCGGGATCCTGCATACCGTCGCCGGGCCGGTACGGACCGTGACCTGTTTCTTGACTTTCAACAGCCTAGATAGATGGCGTGTGGCGTTTCAATCGAAAGACTTGCCGTGATGCGGCTTTATGGGATGCACTGGCGGCGATTGAAATCGTACAAAAGCCCCAAAAGCGACAGTGGTCGGCCAAGGTTTGGATTGCTACCATAAGGCAAATCCAGCGAGATGTTGGGGCGCAAGTTGTCCTGGCGGCCGCTGATGTAGGTGGGAAAGAAGTGGCTTGAGCTGTGAAAACATGTTCGGGTCGCGTGCGGCCGCGGAACCGGTGAGGCTGGTGTGGTCACGGTGAAGCGGCGTTCTTCCCAATTAGCCTGTACAGCGAGCTCACTTGTGAAATAACGTAACTGAACTGAAATCGCCTGATCATGATCTCGGCGATACTGTCGCCGCACAACGATATGCGGATGAGAGCAGGAGACCCCCGATGTCGTCCGGACTCACAGCGAACCCAGCGGGCATGGCGTCTCGCGCTGGCTGGGTCGATGTGCCGTCTCAGGAAATGGTCTCCCTTCCGACGTCTTTCCCTGCGTGCAAGGCTGTGATGCGATGACGGTCCGCCTTCTGACCAACATCGGCCGGCTCTGGACCGGTAACGATGTGTGCAGCAATGCCGCGATCCTGGTGCACAACGACCGGATCGCCTGGGTCGGGCGAGCGGCGGACCTGCCACAGAGCGTGCCCGGGGTGGTCGACGACATCGTCGACGTCGACCACGTCGAGAACCTCGGTGGCGCGCTGGTCACGCCCGGCCTGATCGACGCCCACACCCATCCGGTCTACGCGGGCAACCGCTACGCCGAGATGGCCATGCGCTCCGGCGGCTCCACCCCGTCCGCGATCACCGCGGCTGGAGGCGGCATCGGCTCGACCGTCACGGTGACCCGCGGCACCGATCCGTGGACCCTGTGCAACGGTGTTCGTGAGCGTCTGCGCGAGTGGTTGCTCAGCGGCACCACCACCGTCGAGGCCAAGACCGGCTACCACCTCACCCGCGACGGCGAGCTGGCCGACGTGCGGCTGCTGCGCGAGCTCGAGAAAGAGCCGATGATGCCGCGCGTGCACGTCACCTTCCTCGCCGCGCACGTCGTCCCGCCGGAGTACTTCGGTCGTCAGCGCGACTACGTCGAGGCCGTTGGCGCCTGGTGCGCCGACGCGGCCGCGGCCGGAGCCGACAGCGTCGACGTCTACTGCGACGAGGGTCACTTCACCACCGACGAGGCCCGCTGGGTCCTGGCGTCGGGCCGCAACGTCGGCCTGCTGCCGCGCGTGCACGCCGGCGCCTACAGCCGTCGCGGCGCGGTCCAGCTCGCCGCCGAACTCGGCTGTGCTTCGGCCGACCTGCTCCACAACACCTCGGACGAGGACATCTCGATCCTGGCCCGGTACGGCGTGCCCGCGGTCGTCTGCCCGGGAACCGCGCTTCAGCGCGGCAGCCTGCCACCGGTCAGGCGCATGCTTGCCCAGGGCGTCACCGTGGCGCTCGGCAGCGACCACAACCCGGGTCACTGCGGGATCACCTCGATGTCCCTGGTCATCAGTCTCGCTGTGGCGGCCTTCGGGATGAGCGTCGGCGACGCGCTTCGCGCCGCGACGCTCGGTGGCGCGACCGTGCTCGGCGTTCCCGACCGCGGTGTCCTCGCTCCCGGCAGGCTGGCCGACATCGTCCAGTGGGACGCCGACCACGAAGGGGCCTTCGCCTGGGCGTTCGGCCTCAAGCCCCGCCGAGTCTGGCGTGGAGGAACCCCCATCCAGTAGGCCCTGATTCCACGGCGCGCAGAGTGACACGATGGTGACCTCACCTCTGACGAGGTGAGTTCAACCGGACGATCTCCGGCCATGCCGCCACCCGTCGTCATTGTCATGGGCTCTGTCGCGTGTCTCCCGCACGGGTGATCTCCCGCCCGGGAGCACGCCCGTCTGGGGATCACGGCGGAGGCGGCCCGTACCGGAGACTTGGGGTCCCCGCCGAGATCGTCGGCACGCACGGGCCCGGCATGCTCGGTCTGACCGTCTCCCCGGTCCGGCCGCCTCCCCTGTCGGTCCGGCCGCGCCCTCCGGCGTCTTTGAGAGGCGTGGGGACGCCCACGCGCATCGTCTCAGCGCGTTGGATAAGCAAACGGACTGCCTTACGGTGGATCCATGACGCGACGCCAATGCTCGATCGCCGACGCCCTTGGTGTCGTCGGCGAGAAGTACTCCCTGCTGGTGCTTCGCGAGGTCTTCTTCGGCGTCCGCCGCTTCGACGCCATGATCCGTAACATCGGAGCGCCACGGGACATCTTGACGGCACGGCTTCGCCATCTCGTCGAAGCGGGAGTGCTCGAGAAAGTGCCGTACAGCCAGCGCCCGCCGCGCTTCGAGTACCACCTCACCGACGCCGGACGCGAGCTGCGGCCGGTTCTGCTGGCGCTGATGAAGTGGGGCAACCGTCACCTCGTGGACAGGCCTCCTGTCGTGTGGAAGCACTCCTGCGGTGCTGACCTCGATCCCGTCCTCGTCTGCCATGCCTGCGGTGAGGAACCGGTGACGGGGTCGTTGACCCCCCGCTTCCGTGATCCCGGATGGACCGCCGCGGGCCTGTCCGCGGACTGAACGGACCTGACGGCACGCGCGGACCTGTCGGCGCACCGAGTCGCGGTCCCCCTCTTCCCAGTGGAGGAGCGGCTTCTCGCCGGGTCACTCGCGCGGCCTGGCGCAGGGTAGGCCCTGCCCTCAAAGTGTTGTCGCCGCATTGACGTCAGCCTGTGCTTCGTGCCGCACGTCGTGCGTCGAAGACGGTCTGGACAGGGCGGTTGTCCACAGCCAGGCCGTAAGGTCACCGGGTTTTCCACAGAACCGTGTTCGGCGGATGGGCGTGCTGTGCCATCGCCCTAACGTCCTGTGCGTGCGGACCACAGATCAGGCCACCGAGCGGTTACGAGCCGAGTCACGGCTACGGCTGCTGACGGCGCTCGACGTCCCCGATTCGGCTCCCTTCCCGGCACGCCTGGTCCACTCGGCTCGTCCCGCCCTCCCGGCCGGCCTACGCTCCTCGGCACCTCCGCTCGCCCATGACACTCCTTCCCGTCCCATCGACTCTGGCGGCCCAGATGTCCCTTCTCACCTCATCGATCTTTTCAGCCAGGGCGTCCCTCGTGTTCGCCATGCCCCCGCCCGTCCTGACAGCCCGCCCCGTCCGACCCAGCCTCACCCGAGCCCGCCCCACCCGGGCAGCCCCGTCGTTCCCGGAGGCTCCGATTTGTCCCCTGGCTCAGCCGACCAGGACGACCCGGACAGCCGGCGGGCCACCGGGGATTCAGGCCGTTCCGCCGCTCCCGCGGGCTGGATTCGTTCCGCCCCTGTCCCGCCCTCGTTCGAAGCCCTCCGTTCGGCCGTCGCCGCTCAGGGCCCGCTGTTCGGCGTCAGCCGCCCGGGACTGCGTGTGCTCGTCCTCATCGCCCTCGTCGCGGCGATCGCGGCAGGGGTCCACTTCTGGCGATCCCGGCCGGAGCCTGAGCCCCTCGCTCCGCCCGTGCCGGTCTCAGGCTCCCCTCTCCCGGCACCTCCGATGTCGTCACCCCGCTCTTCGGCGCAGCCCACAGCCGCGGGCGGGGCCACGTTCGAGGTCACCGTCCACGTCACCGGCAAGGTCCGCCATCCGGGTGTGGTCACTCTGCCCGGCGGCTCCCGTGTCACCGACGCGCTCAGAGCCGCGGGGGGTGCGCGCGCGGGCTCCACAATCGGTGCTCTCAACCTCGCCCGTAAGCTCGTCGACGGCGAGCAGATCGTCGTCGGAGCCCATGGGCCCGCCGGCATGACCGCACCTGCCCCGATCGATCCCGCGACAGTCGTCCTCGACCTCAACAGCGCGACCTCGCAGCAACTGGAACAGCTGCCGGGCGTTGGCGAGGTGCTGGCCCGTCGCATCACCGAGTACCGCGACGGCCACGGGGGCTTCCGCGACGTCGGACAACTACGGGAGATCAGCGGCATCGGTGATCGGAAATACGCCGAGCTGAAAGACAAGGTCCGCGTGTGACCCCGGCCTCCGCCGAGTCCCTCTCATAGGAACCTATGCGGTCCCCGAGTAAGAAGTAAGGAGTGTGGCCCGGTGACCGGGAACCTGGTCCGGCCGCGGTCATGAGCCGTCTCGGAGCATCCGGCGTGGGCCGCACCGGTTCCCCTGCTGTCCATGACGGAGACCCTCTTCGCGAGGGCGCTGGCCTTGTTCGCCGCGTTGCCGCTTCTCCCTGCGTTGCCGCTTCTCCCCGCGTTGCCGCTTCTCCCCGCGATGCCGCTTCTCCTCGTGAGGAGGATGGCCCTGTTCGCCGTGATGGTGCCTCTCCTCACGATGGGGACGGCTTGCCCCGGCCAGGCGTGCGAGCTTACGCACTTCATCTGGTTCTGCCCGCTCTCGCATCGTGGGCCACCGCTCTTGTTCTCCTGGGCTGTCCCGCTTTCGTGGGGGCCTGGGGAGCGGTGATCGCTGCCGGCGGTGCGCTCCTGGTGATGGTGACAGTCCGCGCCGAGAGACGTGCGGGCTGGGGAAACGCGGCGCTCGCCGTTCTGGTGTGCGTGGCGGCCGTGGCTGGCACGGTGGCTTTCCACGTGCATGCCGCCGACACAGGACCGGTGGCCGAGCTGGTCGACAGACGGGCTTCGGCGATGGTGGAGGCGGTGGTGACGGATGACCCCCGGGAGCTGGTCCAGCACGGAGGGCTCTCGCGGAGAAAGAGTTTCGTGGTGCCCGCACGAATCGAAGTGGTCGAGATGGTGCCGACCTCAGCGGCCGAGAAAGCCGAGGGCATGACGGCGGGCACGACAGAAGCCGACAGAGCGGTCGACAAAGCGGCGGCTGAGCGTGCGGAGGGCGACGGAGCCGCTGGAGTGGCGGGCAGGGTGGCGTTGCGGGCTTCGGTGATGCTGCTCGCGTCGGGAGAAGAGTGGCGGTCACTGCTGCCCAGTCAGCGGATAGCCGTCCGGGGGCGGTTCGGCCCGGCTGATCCGGGTGAGCTGCTCGCCGCTGTGGTTCTGGTGCGCGGGCCACCCCGGATCCTGAGCGGGCCATCGTGGATCCAACGCGTGGCAGGAGTGCTTCGCGCGGGTTTGCGTGAGGCGGCGGCCGTGCTGCCACCGGCTCAACGCGGCCTGTTGCCGGCTCTGGTCGTCGGTGACATGTCCCGGATGGACGAGCAGGTCAGAGCTGATTTCAAGCAGGCAGGGCTCAGCCATCTCACCGCGGTCTCCGGTGCCAACCTCGCGGTCGTCGCCGGGGCGGCTGTCGCGCTGGCCCGGGGCGTAGGACTTCCCCTCGCGGCCAGAGGAGCGCTGGCGGTGCTCGCCATGCTTTCCTTCGCGGTCGTCGCGCGCCCGTCGCCCAGTGTGCTCCGCGCCCTGCTCATGGGAAGCGTCACCGCGGTGGCACTCAGTACGGGCCGCTCGCGTGACGGTGTCGCGGCCCTGTCGGTGACCGTTCTGGGGCTGGTCCTCTTCGATCCCGCTCTCGCACGGTCCTACGGCTTCGCTCTGTCGGTCTGCGCCACCGGAGGCATTCTGGTTCTCGCCCCGCGCTGGCGGGATCGCTTCGCCACACGCCTGCCCCGTTGGCTGGCGGAGGCGATCGCGGTGCCCGCGGCGGCTCAGATCGCCGTTACTCCCGTGCTGGTCCTGATGTCCGGACAGATCGCTCCGGTGGCGATCCCCGCCAACCTGTTTGCGGCTCCCGCCGTCGCACCCGCGACCCTGCTCGGTTTCGTCGCGGCGCTCGCCGCGCCACTGCACATGGGGATCGCGCATCTGCTGGTCCGTCCTGCGGGTCTGGCCACCGGATGGATCGTCGAGGTGGCGGAGCGCGCGGCCGATCTCCCGCTGGCGGTGATCCCATGGCCCGGCGGCCTCGCGGGGCTGGTCACGCTGACCGTGGCGGCCGCGCTCGCCGTTCCGGCACTGAGGCATCGCCGGTCGCGCCGGATGGTCGCGGCCGCAGCGGCTGGAGCGGTCGTCGTCACCGTCGTGGCCGGATCGGTTGTGACCCGCTGGCCTCCCGAGGGCTGGCTACTGGTCGCGTGCGACGTCGGCCAGGGAGACGCGTTGCTGGTCGCCGCGGGGCCGGGGCGTGCCGTGGTGGTGGACACCGGGCCCGATCCCGTGCGGATGGACCGGTGTCTGAGATCCATGGGGGTCAGGGAGGTTCCGTTGGTCATTCTCACCCACCCTCATTTCGACCACGTCGGAGGGCTGGACGGGGTCTTCCGCGGGCGTGCGGTTGGGGCGGTCGTGGTCACCCCGCGCGAAGTGGCCGAGCGTGAGAGCATCCGGCTAAGTGGCGATCTTGCCCGTCGCCGGGTCGTCGAGTGGGCGGCACGGCCGGGAGCGAGCTGGCGCTTCGGCCCTTCCGAGCTCACGATCCTCGCCCCGCAGGCCGACGCCTCCCCATCCGGCGGAGGTGAGGGAACGACCGTCAACAACGCCAGTGTCGTGGTGCACGTGCGCTGGGCGACCGGAACGGCGTTGCTCAGCGGAGACATCGAGACCGAGGCGCAGACCGAGCTGCTCCGGCAAGGCCTGCCACGGGTCGACATCTTCAAGGTTCCCCATCATGGATCAGCGAGATATGACCCCGGATTCTTCGCGGCCGTCGGTGCCCGTGCCGCGCTGATCAGCGTCGGAGCCGACAACGACTACGGTCACCCGGCCCCGTCCACCCTGGCCGGGTTGCTGGGGCTCGGCATGCGGGTCTACCGGACCGACCTGTCGGGAACTCTCGCCGTGGTCGCCCGGGAGGGGGGACTGGCCGTTGTCCCAAGGAAATGAAGCCTCTCGTGGAGGCGACCTGACCGTTTTGGCAGGCCCTCGGAAGCCATGTCCCGCCGGTCACGATGTCGGTCCGCGGGACGGAAAGAACCTAAGAGGAGTCGGTCTGTCGGCACAGGCTCGATCACGTCTCCTGATCTTCATGCGGCGGGTCATCATGTCTTTTTCGGCTTCATGTGGGCTGGTTGTCGTGTGTTCTTCCTGTCCGGGAGGCCTTGTTGTGGCCGGTCATTGTGTCTTTTTCGACGAACAGTTCCTTGCCGGTGCTCGTATCGCCGATCGCCGGCAGGCTGCCGTGCCATCGCCCGTATTCGGGATCGGCCGCTTCGGAGTCCCCGTCCATCACGAGCTCCTCACAGTTGTCAGCCGTACAGGACGAAGGAGTCGAGGGCTGATCATTTGCCGTACCCTAGCGAGCCGGGAACGTCGGTCGCCAACCAACTTTCGAACGTTCTTCATCCGCGGCTCGCCAGGCCTCGATCGTTCCCGCTCCTGTCGGCACCGGCGCTCCGGTTCGGCATCCAGCTCCCGCCTGCGCCCTCGCCTCGCCGCCAAAACGCCTCCGTGATCAGGCGCGTTGCGTCAAGCACGGGAATTCACACGTCGCCGGAGGCGGTTCCCACGTGTCGCCGTCCGGTCCGCCGCGTCATCGCTCCACGAAAACACACGAGAGCTCCGCGTCCGCCGTAACACACGAGAGGTCCGCGTTCGCCGCGGGGGCGAGGTCCGCGTTCGCCGTGGCCACGGTGTCAGGCTGTCCGTAACTCCGTTACGGACTCTTCCCGCTTCGCGACTCCATCCAGCCGGCTGGCCTCTGGCCGATCCGCGGTGCGGATGAAGAGCCGCGAGAGGCGCCCTATACCGAGACGGTGGACTTGGCGGGGTGGTGGAACTCGGTGTCCACGTCGGCGGCATAGACGGAACGGCCGCAGGGAGCGCAGCGGTACATGATCGGCCCCTCGTCGAGGACCGTGCCACAGTGCGGGCAGGTGTGACGGCAGACGGTGGAATTCATCGGGGTTCATCTCCTCTGGTCATCCAGAGTGTGCCGCATGTCACCTGCAGATGAATTGCGAATCGCTTGTCGATTGCGATTCGACCGCCGGTACGTGGCATGCTGCTGGGCATGGCGGCGACCGATCCAGCACTGGTGACCTTGGTAGTCGGCGACGAGGAGTTGCTCGCGGACCGTGCGGTCGGCGAGGTGATCGCCGCGGCTCGGGCGGCCGACCCCGGGGCCGAGGTTCACGACCTGGTAGGCGGGAAGGTGGAGCCGGGCGAGCTGACCCGGCTGACCTCACCGTCGCTGTTCGGCGACAGGTCGGTGGTGGCGATCCGCTCCGCTCAGGACCTCGTCAAGGATGTCATCGCCGAGATCGTCTCCTACACCGCCAACCCGTCAGAGGACGCCGTGCTGGTGCTGGTTCACCCCGGCGGGGTCAAGGGGAAGGCCCTGGTCGATGGGGTCAAGAAGGCCGGTGCCCACGTGGTCACCGTGACCAAGATCACCAAACCGGCCGAACGGCTCGCCTTCGTCAAGTTCGAGCTGAAACGGGCCGGGCGCACCATCGGCGGCGACGCGGCGGCCGCCCTGCTCGACGCGGTGGGCAACGATCTCAGGGAGCTCGCCGCCGCCTGTAGTCAGCTCGCCTTCGACACGCCGGGCAAGGCCATCGACGAGGCCGCTGTGGCCCGCTACCACCGCGGGCGGGCGGAGGTCAGCGGGTTCACCGTGGCCGACTCCGCCGTCGAGGGCCGTCTGGGCGATGCGCTGGAGCAGCTTCGCTGGGCGCTCGCCACCGGAACGGCCCCCGTCCTGCTGGTGAGCGCGCTCGCCGGTGGTCTGCGTTCCCTGGCGAAGGTCGGGGGAGCCCCCCGTAATCTGCGTGGTGGGCAGCTCGCCAGCCATCTCGGCATGCCGCCCTGGAAGATCGACCGGGTTCAGCGCCAGCTGAACGGCTGGGGGCCCGACGGCATCGCTCGTGCGCTCCAGGCAGTCGCCACGGCTGATGAGCAGGTCAAGGGTGGTGGCGCCGACCCCGCCTATGCGCTGGAGCACATGATCCAGACCGTCGTCGCCAACCGTACCGGCCGTTAGGGGGCGTCCGGCGTGTCTCGTCCACGCCCGGACCGGGTGAGTGGCGGATGCGTGTCCTTGGGCAGGGAGGGGCCGGTGCGCCCAGGCGCGGGAAGCTGGCCTGCGACGGTCGCGGCGAGAGCCAGTGCGAAACCGGCGAACTGGAACGGGCTCAGCGACTGGCCGAGAACGATCCAGCCGGCCAGGGCCGCAGTGAGCGGGCTGAGGGTGCCGAGCAGGGAGACCTGCAGAGGGGCCAGGCGGCTGATCCCGCGAAACCACAGGCTGTAGGCGATAGCCGTACCGATGAGGCCCAGCCAGGCATAGCCGTAGGCGGCGGCGCCGTCCAACGGGGGTGGCGGGCCTTCGAGGGCGAAGGCGACCGGAGCGATCATGAGGCCGCCCGCGGTGAGCTGCCAGCCGGTGAGGGCCAGGTCGCTCGTGCCGGGAGGCTTTCCCCATGAGCGGGTGAGGACGACCCCGGTGGCCATTCCCGCCGCGGCGAGGAGACCCGCGGCGACACCTGTGGCGTCGAGAGCCGCGTTGGCCCTCAGCACGACGAGGGAGATGCCTGCCGTGGCCGTGATTCCGGCGACGACCCGATGAACCGGGACGGTCTCACGGAGCACGGCGCGTGTGAGCCCGGCGACGATGAGCGGCTGGATGGAGCCGAGGACTCCCGCGACGCCACCCGGCAGCCGGTAGGCGGACAGGAAGAGAAGGGGGAAGAACAACCCGATGTTGAGCGCGCCCAGCACCGGAGCCCGCCACCACCAGCTCCCGCGGGGAAGCGTGTGCGTCACGGCGACCAGAAGCAGCCCCGCGGGAAGCGCGCGCATCAGGGCGGTGAACAGCGGGCGGTCCGGTGGAAGCAGTTCGGTCGTGACGATGTAGGTGGTGCCCCAGACCGTGGGGGCGAAGGCAGTGGCGGCGACGAGGGCGACGCGTGGGGAGGGCACGGCGATCTCCTTCAAGCAAGCTTGTTGCTAATTAACTTAGCAGTAAGTTAATTAGCGTCAAGCTATGCTGTCGCCATGATGGAGGACCCCGTTGACAGGATCGTGGCGCAGTGGCGGCGGGAGCGGCCCGATCTGGAGCCGGCGCCGATGGCGGTTTTCGGGCGGATCTATCGGATCTCCAGGCTCATGGGCGATCGGATGGCGGCGGTCTACGCGGAGTACGGCATCGGCAGGGGTGAGTTCGACGTGCTCGCCACGCTCCGCAGGGCGGGCGAGCCGTACACGCTGTCGCCCAAGGAGATGACCGCCACGCTCATGCTGACCTCGGGCGGCATGACGGGACGGCTGGACCGGCTGGAACGCGTGGGCCTGGTGGCTCGTGCCCAGGATCCCGATGATCGCCGGGCGTTGCGCATCAGCCTGACCGCCAAGGGGACGGAGGTCGTCGAGGAGGCGGTGACCGCGGGACTGCGGGTGCAGCACGAGGTCCTGGCTGTGCTGTCAGGCGAGGAGCGCGAACGTCTCGGTGATCTGCTCAGGCAGTTGCTCGGCGGGCTGGAATAGCGCTCGGGCGCGGGCGGGGGCATCGGAGGGGCGTGGTGGCCGGGTCCGGGGCGGGCACGTAGGGGCTGTGCTGGGCGCACGGGGCTGGCGGCCGGCCCGGGCGGGCGGTGTGAAGCGGAACCAGCCGGACATGCGATGCGAATGGAGCCGGCTGGGCGATGTGAGGCGGAACCGGGCCGGGCGGGCGATGTGAATGGAGTTGGGCCGCCCGGTTGTACGGCGGGCAACGCGAAGACGCCGCACCCCGATGGGATGCGGCGTCCTGGAGAACCCTGGATTACTTGGCGGCCGACAGGGCGGCAGCGCGCTGGGCGATCGCCGACTTGCGGTTGGCGGCCTGGTTCTTGTGGATGACGCCCTTGCTGGCAGCCTTGTCCAGCTGACGGTTGGCGGCGCGCATGAGCGCGACGGCCTCGTCGGCCTTGCCCTGGTCGGCAGCCTCGCGGAACTTGCGGACGGCCGTCTTCAGGGAAGACTTGACAGCCTTGTTACGCAGCCGGGCCTTCTCGTTCTGCCGGTTGCGCTTGATCTGGGACTTGATGTTCGCCACGAAGAAGCCTCGGTGAATGTCGTCGGAGTGGGGCGCGCGGGCAGAGAGGGCGCGCCACACGCAGTTGAATAGGCTACCAACTGCCCAGGCGGTCGCTCAAATCAACAGCCTGGACAGAGGGATGCCCGGTCAGTTTACCGTGCCTGCATCGTGATTGGGGCGGTGCATCGCCGGCGGCGTGGGGATTTCAGTGGTCTGTTACGGCGATGCCTCGCGAGCGGGACAAGATTCCGGTGGCGTGATCGCTCCGATCCGGCGGCATGGTCGTCCTGAGAAGATCCGAGGCGGGGCCGGGTGCCGAAGGCCAGGCCGGGCGCGGCGGCTGGGCATGGTGGCCAGGCGCGGTGGCCAGGCGCGGTGGCCGGACGTGATGGCCGGACGTGATGGCGGACGTGGTGGAGGTCAGGGGTTGAGCCAGGCCTGCTCGTACTCCTTCCAGTCTTCGGGCGTGGCCGCGAAGTCGACATAGAGCGCCAGGCCGAACAGCTCACGGCGTGTTCCGTGGGAGGTCAGCGCCAGCCTGGCGCCCTCCGCGGCGGTCGCGACGCTCTCCGCGGCGTCGCCCCACGACAGGCCGTGGTCGTGGTAGGCGGGGGCGCCGATCAGTGCGGTCTTGTTCTCCGGCACGAGATCGAGGGCCAGGGTCGCCTGCCGTACGACGTAGCCGCCGTAGAGCAGCTCGGAGGGGAGGAAGGAGTCGTAGGTCATGATCGCCACCTGGTCGGTGAGGGCGGCGACCTTCGTGAAGTAGGCCGGTGACCAGTACTTGTCGTGACCGATGGCCACGTGTGCCAAGGGCCGGGTGAGCGGGAACGGCTCGATCTGGGGCGTCGAGACGGACAACAGGCCCTTGCCGACGACCTGACGGGTCCCGGTGAGCAGCTGAAGGAACTCGGCGTCGCTGTCTCCGACCGGCTCGAAGTCGTAGTGCACGCCGTCGAAACCGGCGGTCATGACGGCCCGCGCGCCGTCCAGCACGCGCTGCCTGGCGGTCGCGTCGTCGAGGTCCAGGCCTCCGTCGACCTTCTGCCCGAGCCATGCCGAGATCCGGACCTTCGGCAGCTCCGCGCGGATCTCCTTCAGGAACTCGGCCGCCCTGGAGTACTTCGCGGGGGGAAGCGTGCCATCGAGGTCGAACGGGCCCGAGTGGACGTACAGGTCCTTGATCCCGGTCTTGCGCAGCCGTACGGCCAGAGCCTTCACATCGGCCGCGTTCTTGCGGCCGTCGACCCACATGTGGCCGAGCCACAGGGCGTCATGACCTGTGCTCTTCGCCCAGGGGGCGGGTGTCCCGGTAAACTGGATCGTGAGGGTGGCTGCGGCCACCCCTGGAAGCACAAGGAGCAGGGCCGCGACCGCCACGAAAAACCGCAGGCCGCGCCGTGCTCTGGTCCGGGTAATCACCCGGACATGTCACCATGGAGAACGACTGGTATGCCAGTCGTAGATCGTCGTCAATCCCGTCGAAACGGACACCGGTGCGCATTCAGCCTGGCCAGACCGATCCCGCGGTGATCCGCAACTTCTGCATCATCGCGCACATCGACCATGGCAAGTCGACGCTTGCCGACCGCATGCTGCAGATCACCGGTGTGGTCGACGACCGCTCCATGCGCGCTCAGTACCTCGACCGGATGGACATCGAGCGCGAACGCGGCATCACGATCAAGTCGCAGGCGGTCAGGCTGCCGTGGCAGGTGGACGGCACCGACTACGTCCTCAACATGATCGACACCCCCGGGCACGTCGACTTCACCTACGAGGTCTCCCGCTCGCTCCAGGCGTGCGAGGGCGCGATCCTGCTGGTCGACGCCGCGCAGGGGATCGAGGCGCAGACCCTGGCCAACCTCTACCTGGCCATGAACAACGACATGACGATCATCCCGGTGCTCAACAAGATCGACCTTCCGGCCGCCCAGCCGGAGAAGTACGCCGCGGAGATCGCCCACCTCATCGGCTGCGAGCCCGAGGACGTCCTCAAGGTGTCCGGCAAGACCGGCGTCGGCGTCCGGGAGCTGCTCGACCACGTCGTCGCGAGCGTTCCGGCCCCGATCGGCCAGGCCGACGCGCCCGCCCGCGCGCTGATCTTCGACTCCGTCTACGACACCTACCGTGGCGTGGTCACCTACGTCCGGGTCATGGACGGCCACCTGGGCAAGCGCGAGCGCATCCTGATGATGTCCAGCGGCGCGGCCCACGAGACCCTGGAGATCGGGGTCATCTCCCCCGAGCCCAAGATCGCGGACAAGGGACTCGGCGTCGGCGAGGTCGGCTACCTGATCACCGGTGTGAAGGACGTGCGCCAGTCGCGGGTCGGTGACACCGTCACCTCCGGCACCAGGCCCGCCACCGAGCCGCTCAGCGGCTACGAGCACCCCAAGCCGATGGTCTTCTCCGGTCTCTACCCGATCGACGGCGACGACTACCCGGAGCTCCGCGAGGCCCTCGACAAGCTCCAGCTCAACGACGCCGCCCTGGTCTACGAGCCGGAGACCTCTGCGGCCCTCGGCTTCGGTTTCCGCTGCGGCTTCCTCGGCCTGCTCCACATGGAGATCGTCAGGGAGCGGCTCGAGCGCGAGTTCAACCTCTCGCTCATCTCGACCGCCCCCAACGTGGTCTACCAGGTGGTCATGGAGGACGGTAAGGAGATCACCGTCACCAACCCCTCCGAGTTCCCCACGGGCAAGGTCGACAAGGTCTTCGAGCCGGTGACGAAGGCGACCGTGCTGGTCCCCTCGGAGTTCATCGGCGCGATCATGGAGCTCTGCCAGAACCGCAGGGGCAATCTGCAGGGTATGGACTACCTGTCGGAGGACCGGGTCGAGATCCGCTACACCATGCCGCTCGGCGAGATCATCTTCGACTTCTTCGACCAGCTCAAGTCCCGTACGCGGGGCTATGCCTCGCTCGACTACGAGCCCGCGGGCGAGCAGGAGTCCGACCTCGTCAAGGTCGACATCCTGCTCCAGGGCGAGGCCGTCGACGCCTTCAGCGCCATCGTCCACCGGGACAAGTCCTACGCCTACGGCGTCGAGATGGCCAAGAAGCTCCGCGAGCTCATCCCGCGGCAGCAGTTCGAGGTGCCGATCCAGGCCGCCATCGGCGCCCGGGTCATCGCCAGGGAGAACATCCGCGCGATCCGCAAGGACGTCCTCGCCAAGTGTTACGGCGGCGACATCTCCCGTAAGCGCAAGCTGCTGGAGAAGCAGAAGGAGGGCAAGAAGCGGATGAAGATGGTCGGCCGCGTCGAGGTCCCCCAGGAGGCCTTCGTCGCCGCGCTGTCCACCGAGTCCTCCTCGGCGGACAAGTCGAAGAAATAGTCCCGATGGCCCACCCCGCCGGGCGTACACCGGTGGTGGCGCCGTGTGAGGCGGTCGCGGGGCCGTAGAGGCCGTAGAGCAGGTGTCGTGAAGGCGGCTCACGGGGCGGTGCGGCGAGCGTCGTGAGGCGGCTCGCGGGGCGCTGCGGCAGGGCTGTGAAGCGGGCGTCCCCGCCTCTGTGATCGGAGCAGGTCACGGAGACGGGGACGCGGTGTGAGGGGTTGGTGCGGGCGGGGTCGCCGATGACCCAGGATCTGCGGCCCCGCCCGGTCTTGGGAGGGGCGCCTCAGCGCAGGACGCTGTAGAGCGCGGAGGTCAGCGACCCCTTGGAGTCGTCCTGGTCGATGGACCACATCATGGAGCCGCCGAGGCCCTTGAGGCGGATGTAGGCCGCCTTCTGGACCACCGTGGCCGGGTCGTCGTAGGACCAGAACTCGTTGCCGTCGTAGAGCCAGTTGGCGCCGGTCCGCACGTCGCGGTAGCGCTTGCCGGGCTTCTTGGCGAGGTTCTTGTAGTCGTCGCTTCCAGCGGCCCAGGTGCCGGGGGCCGGTCCGGAGGCGGCCTTGAACAGGCCGTCGCCGCCTGCCGTGACGCCGGTCCAGCCCTGGCCGTACGCCGGGATGCCGACCACGATCTTCTTGGCGGGGGCGCCGCGCGTCAGGTAGTCGCGGACGGTCTGGTCGACGCTGTACTTCACCGTGTTGGGGTCATGCCGGTCGGTGAACAGGTTGCCGTTGTGACCGGTGATGGGATCCCATGAGCCGCGCAGGTCGTAGCCCTGGACGGTGGCGAAGGTGAGGTTTTTGAAGACGTCGCGGACCTCGAAGCCCGCGTCGACCTTCGGCGCCCCCGCGGGCAGGAAGGCCGTCAGCTCGCTCCGCCGGTCGAACTGGTTCAGCTGGCGCCGCAGCTCGGTGGTGAACAGGGTGAAGTTGCGCTTGTCCTCCGGCCTGACGACGTTGCCCTCGTTGGCCTCGGTACCCGGCCACTCCCAGTCGAGGTCGATACCGTCGAACACACCCGCCCCGGTGCCGGGCGCGGTGCCGGGCAGGTTGCCCTTGAGCCACAGGTCCACGCAGGAGGCCGCCAGCTTGGCGCGTCCCTCGGGGGTGAACACCGCGTCCGAGAAGTACTTCGAGCCGCTCCAGCCGCCGAGGGAGATCAGCGCCTTGAGGCCGGGGTGCTTGGCCTTGAGCTTCTTGAGCTGGTTCAGGTTGCCGTTCAGGGCCTGGCCCTCGGCGTCGGCGACGCCGTCCACGCTCTGCTCGGCGGGCACCGGGCGCTGCCAGTCGGCCCAGGCGTCGGAGGAGTAGCACTCGCCCTGGGCGTTTACGAACCCGAAGGCGTAGTTGATGTGGGTGAGTTTGGCCGCGGCGCCGCTGGTCTCGACGTCCTTGACGTGATAATTGCGGCCGTAGACGCCCCACTGGACGAAGTAGGCGACCCGCTTGAAGCGGTCACCGTGGTCCGGGTGGGTCTGGGCCTGGGCCGGCGCCGGTACGGCCAGCGTCGTGAGACCGACGGCCAGGGCCGCGGCGAGCGTGTTCCGGAGGAGTCTCTGCACGGGCTTCTCCATGTTGCCTGGGGGGACAACTTATAGGAAACTTTCCTTTAAGTTTTCCCGGATCGTAGACCTGGGTGATCTACCCGTCAACGGTCTGCCGGGGATTCGCCGCCATTGGCCATCCATCGGCCGCCGTGACGCACCACTGTGCCGCGCCGCCGTGCCGCACTGCCGTGACGCGCCGGTGGGCGGCCCCGGGGCCGTACGGCTCCGCCGTACCGGGCATCGCGCCCCGAGCGGCAGACTTGATGCCGTGCCATCCACACTTCCCGACGGCGATCCCGTGCCCCCCTCGGGCAGCCTCCCAGACAGCGCGCTCGACGGCCTGGGGGAGCGGCCCTTCGGCTTCTACGTCCACGTGCCCTTCTGCCTGACCCGCTGCGGCTACTGCGACTTCAACACCTACACGGCGTCCGAGCTCGGTCCGGGCGCCTCGCGGAGGGACTACGCGCAGACCGCAGTCGAGGAGGTGCGGCGGGCGCGGGCCAACCTCGGCGAGGTGGACCTGCCGGTCGAGACCGTGTTCTTCGGCGGTGGCACGCCGACCCTGCTGCCCGCCGCCGACCTGGTCCGGATCCTGGGGGCGATCGAGGAGGAGTTCGGCCTCGCCCCGGGCGCCGAGGTGACGACCGAGGCCAATCCCGAGTCGGTCGACCTGGCCTACCTGGAGGAGCTGCGCGGCGGCGGGTTCACCCGGATGAGCTTCGGCATGCAGAGCGCCCGTGAGCACGTGCTGCGGGTGCTCGAGCGCGGCCACACCCCCGGCCGCCCCGCGCGTGCCGTGGCCGAGGCCCGCGAGGCGGGCTTCGACCACGTCAACCTGGACCTGATCTACAGCACCCCCGGCGAGAGCGACGACGACTGGCGTGCCTCGCTGGCGGCGGCGATCGAGGCGGGGCCCGACCACGTGTCGGCCTACTCGTTGATCGTGGAGGATGGCACCAGGCTGGCCGCCAGGATCCGGCGCGGCGAGCTGCCGATGCCGGACGACGACGTGGCCGCGGACCGCTACCTCATCGCCGACGCCATGCTCGCGGAGGCCGGGTTCGAGTGGTACGAGGTGTCGAACTGGGCGACCTCGCAGGCGGGGCGCTGCAGACACAACCTGCTGTACTGGACCGGAGGCGACTGGTGGGGTGTCGGCCCCGGCGCGCACAGCCACGTCGGAGGCACCCGGTGGTGGAACGTCAAGCACCCGGCGGCCTATGCGGAGCGCCTGGCCTCCGGCGTCTCACCCGCGTACGCGCGCGAGGTGCTGACCCCGCAGGACAGGGCGGTCGAGCGGCTGATGCTGGAGCTCAGGCTCTCCGAGGGGTTCCCGCTCAGGGAGATCGAGAAGCCGCCGGTCGTCGCCAGGGCGTTGGCGGACGGCCTGCTCGAGGTCGAACCGTTCAAGGCGGGCCGCGCGGTGCTCACGCTGCGCGGGCGCCTGCTGGCCGATGCCCTGGTGCGAGACCTGACCTGACCTGTCCTGAGGGCGCGGGCCAGGTGACCCGCGCCCTCCTCGTCCGCCGTGACGATCAGTTCACGAACCGGATGTTCATCGGATAGCGGTAGTTCTCCCCGCGGTTGGCCGCGACGGCAGCCATGATCATCAGAATGAGCGATCCGATCCAGACCACCAGCATCAGCAGGAAGCCGATCAGCACGATGGTCAGGACCCAGGAGACCACGTAGGCGATCGTCAGGGTGAGCTGGAAGTTCAGCGCCTCAGCCGCCTGGGCCCGCACATAGGGGGATTCGTCCTTCTTGGCGAGGTAGATCACCAGCGGGCCGATGAACCAGGTCAGCAGACCCAGCAGATGGGCGAGCATCGCCATGGTCGTGTCGTCGGTGCCGGGGCGCGGGCCGTACGCGCCGGGGAAGGTCTGGTAGCCGTAGCCGCCGGGCGCGCCGTACCCGGGAGGGGGATACGACCCCTGGTAGCCGTAGGCGCCCTGGTCGTACGGCGATGCGGCCTGCGGCGGGTAGCCCTGCCCCTGCCAGCCTTGCTCCTGCCAGCCGTGACCGGGCTGCGCGTAGCCGGACGGGCTGTCGCCGGGCTGACCGGGCCGGGCGTGGCCCGGTTGTTCCTGGCTGGGCTGGATGTAGCTCGGTTGTTCCTGGCTGGGCTGGATGTGGCCCGGCTCTGCCTGTCCGGGCTGGGTGTGCTCCTGCGGCGGATGCCGCAGCTGTCCGGGCTGGGTCTGCCCCGCTGAGGGCTGCGGGTCCGGATCCCGGGCCTGGTCCTCTCCGGCGGGTTCGCGCGGTGGATTCTCTGGAGTGTCGCTCATGGCCCCTCCTGACGGGGTACGGGGTCAGCCATCCTCGCCGGGAGCGGTCACGAAGTCGATCAGCTCCTCGACCGGGCCGAGGAGCTCCGGCTCCAGATCCGTGTAGGTGGCGACCGATCCGAGAACGCGGCGCCACGCGTCGCCGGGCTCCAGATTCCAGCCCAGGGCGGCGATGACACCCTCTTTCCAGGGTACGCCGCGCGGTACGGCGGGCCAGGCGGGAATTCTCAGCGCGGACGGCTTGACCGCCTGCCAGACGTCCACGAACGGGTGCCCGACGATCAGCACGTGGGGTGAGGAGACCTGGGCCGCGATCCTGCTCTCCTTGGACCCCTCGATCAGGTGGTCGACGAGCACGCCGAGGCGGCGCTCCGGGCCGGGCTCGAACTCCTCGACGATCGAGGGCAGGTGGTCGACGCCTTCGAGGTACTCCACGACCACGCCCTCGACGCGCAGGTCGTGTCCCCAGACCTTCTCGACCAGCGCGGCGTCGTGCACGCCCTCCACGTAGATGCGGCTCTCCCTGGCGACCCTGGCCCGCAGGCCCTCGACCGCGATGGACCCCGAGGCGGAGCGCCTCGGGGTCCGCAGCGCGGTGGCGGGACGCACCAGCGTCACCGTCTTGCCCTCGAGGAGGAACGCGGCGGGTTCGAGCGGGAACAACCGCCGTCGCCCGAACCGGTCCTCCAGCGTGACGGCCTCCTTGTCGCAGGCGACCACGGCGCCGCAGAAGCCGCTGTCCGCGTCCTCGACGACCAGGTCGAGCTCCGCGGGAACCTGAGGGATCTTCCCCTTCAGGGGGCGCCGCCAGTTTCCCGCCAGCACGTCACGCTCATACATAACCGACCGCCAACCCTCTCTCGCCGGGGATCAAGTGGACGGTAGCAAAAGCCGCCGTCACCTGCCGTACGGTCCGGGCTGTCCCCACTGGGCCGCCGCGGCGGCGGCCTGGCGCTTGCGGGCGCCGCTCCGCCTGACCAGCACGACGATCGTGACGATCACGGCCAGCAGGAAGCCGAAGCTCGGCACCCCGATCAGCACGAGCGCGCCGCCGACCACCGAGTTCGCGGCGATCTCCTTGCCCACGCCGAACTTGGCGTCCGCGTTGTCGGAGGTGGTGCAGGTGATCGGGTAGTCGCCGGCCTTGTCGACCCCGATCCGCAGGGCCAGCTCCCACAACTGCCCGTTCGCGGTGACGGTCTGCTGTATGCCCGGCTGCTGGAGCTTGACGCTCCCCGGGTCGCCCTCGATCTGGCACTCGAAGTTGGTGCCCTTCGCGGCGGCGACGTAGATGGCGGGCTTGTCCGCCGGGTCGAGGCTGACCGTCGTCTTCTCGCCGGGGCCGAACGAGCTGGCGGGGGCGGCGTCGGTGATCGCGCTGAAGATGCCGCCCGCGAAGCCGCCGATGCCAATGATCACGCTGAGCACGAAGACGAGCCACGCGCCGACGATCCAGCCGACACTCGGCTTCACCTTCACCTTCGGCGGCGGGCCCTGATGAGGGGCGCCGTAGCCGGGAGGCGGATAGCCGTAGGTCGGGCCGCCCTGCTGCTGGTAGGGCTGTTGCTGCTGGTAGGGCTGACCGTATGGCTGCTGGGGGGCGCCGTGACCGGGGACGTGCGCGGCGCCGTCACCCGAGGGGGATCCGAAATCATTGGACATATACCGGATTGTGGCGCTTACCGCTTGGATAGCGATAGCAGCTGACTTGACAATGGCTTGCTTCCGTCATCGTGGTGCCGTGTTATCGCACCCCGCGGGCGGGAGCCGTACACTTGGCACTCGGGAACACAGAGTGCCAGACCTGACGTTTCCCGTCCGAGCGCAGGTAGGGAGGTGAGCACGTTGGTTGACGACCGCAAGCTGGCGGTCCTACGCGCCATCGTCGAGGACTACGTGTCCACCAACGAGCCGGTGGGTTCGAAGGCTCTCGCGGATCGGCACAACCTCGGTGTGTCGCCCGCGACCATCCGCAACGATATGGCGGTGCTGGAGGAGCAGGGCTACATCGCCCAGCCTCACACCAGCGCGGGCCGGGTGCCGACCGACAAGGGCTACCGGCTGTTCGTCGACCGTCTCTCACAGGTGAAGCCGCTGTCCAGCGCGGAGAAGAGGGCCATCGAGACCTTCCTCGCCGGCGCGGTCGACATCGACGACGTCGTCATGCGTACGGTGCGGCTGCTGGCACAGCTGACCCGGCAGGTCGCCGTGGTCCAGTACCCCACGATCACCAACTCCAAGGTCAGGCACGTCGAGCTGGTCCCCTTGAGCGAGCGCCGCCTGATGTTCGTGCTCATCACCAACACCGGGCGGGTCGAGCAGCGTGTGGTCGAGCTGCCCGACGTCGTCGACGAGAACCGCGTGGCGCACCTGCGCGCGGTCCTCAACGCGTGCCTGGACGGCTGTGGGCTGACCAACGTCCCCGACCTGGTCGCCGACCTGCCCGAACGACTCCCGGCGGAGGACCGGCCGCTCGCGGCCACGATCCTGTCGGTGCTGCTGGAGTCCCTTGTGGACCGGCATGATGAAAAGATCGTTTTCGCCGGGGCCGCCAACCTCGCGGGAGCCGACTTCACCGTCGGGCTCCGCGACGTGCTGGAGGCACTGGAGGAGCAGGTCGTGCTCATGCGACTGCTCGGCGAGACCTCGGACCTGTCGGCGCTGACGGTGCGGATCGGCTCGGAGAACCCCTATACCGGTCTCCAGGGCACGTCGATCGTCGTCGCCGGATACGGTTCCGGAGACAAGCAACTGGCCCGGCTCGGTGTGCTGGGTCCGACACGTATGGACTACCCGGTCACGATGGGCGCGGTGCGCGCGGTGGCACGCTACGTCAGCCAGATCCTGGCTGCATCTTAAGAGGTCAACTAAGTGGCTAAGAGCGACTACTACGGCACCCTAGGGGTGCGGCGCGACGCCAGTGCGGAAGAGATCAAGAAGGCTTACCGCCGCCTGGCCAGAGAACTGCATCCCGATGTGAACCCCGACCCTGAGACCCAGGAGCGGTTCAAGGACATCACGCAGGCCTACGAGGTGTTGTCCGACCCCAACAAGCGCCAGATGTACGACATGGGCGCCGATCCGTTCGCCTCGGCGGGCGCGGGCGCGGGGGGCTTCGGCGCGGGTTTCCCGTTCAGCGACATCATGGACGCCTTCTTCGGCGCCGCGGGCGGCGGGGGCGGCCGAGGTCCCCGCTCGCGTGCCCGCAGGGGCCGAAACGCCACCATCAGGGTGGAGCTCGACCTGAAAGAGTCCGCCTTCGGCACCACCCGCGAACTGGTCGTCGACACCGCGGTCCTCTGCGAGGTCTGCACCGGCTCCGGCGCGGCGCCGGGCACCCACCCCGACACCTGTGACCTCTGTCACGGACGCGGCGAGGTCTCCCAGGTCACCCGCTCCTTCCTCGGCCAGGTCATGACGTCCCGCCCGTGCCCCCAGTGCGGCGGGTTCGGCTCGATCATCCGCAACCCCTGCCAGGAGTGCTCCGGCGACGGCCGGGTCCGCACCCGGCGGACCATCAAGGTCCGCATCCCCGCGGGCGTCGAGGACGGCACCCACATCCAGCTCGCGGGCGAGGGTGAGATCGGCCCCGGCGGCGGCCCGCCGGGAGACCTGTTCCTGGAGATCGTCGAGCGCCCCCACGAGATCTTCGAGCGCCGCGGCGACGACCTGCACTGCACCGTGCAGATCCCGATGAGCGCGGCCGCGCTCGGCACGATCCTGTCGATGGAGACGCTCGACGGCACAGAGGAGCTGGACGTCCGTCCCGGCACCCAGTCCGGGCAGACCATCCCGCTCTATGGCAGGGGCGTCCAGCGCCTCAACGAGACCGGCAGAGGCGACCTGCTGATCCACGTCAACGTGGAGACGCCCTCCCGCCTCGACCCCGCCCAGGAGGAGCTCCTGCGCGAGCTGGCCAAGCTCCGCGGCGAGGAGCGTCCGCCGGGTAAGTTCGCTCCGGGGCAGCAGGGCTTCTTCTCCCGCCTGCGGGACGCCTTCAATGGCCGCTGACCCGGCGGCCGTTCGCGGGACCGTCCTCGGGGTCCTCCGGCACGCCGCCGAAGGCCGATGACGGTCCCGGTCTTCCTGGCCGAGCCCGGCGACCTGGCCCGGCCCGAGTTCACCTTCGGCGGCTCCGAGGGGCGCCACGCGGCGGCCGTACGGCGGCTGCGTGCCGGGGAGCGGCTCGATCTCACCGACGGCGCGGGGGCCGTGGCCGAGTGCGTGGTCCGTGACGCGGGCAAGGACTCGCTCCGCGTCGAGGTGCTGCGCCGCTACGAGGTGCCCCCGCCGCGTCTGCGCCTGGTCGTCGTGCAGGGGCTGCCCAAGGGCGACAGGGGCGAGCTGGCCGTGGAGATGATGACCGAGGCCGGGGTCGACGTGATCGTGCCCTGGTCCGCCTCCAGGTGCGTCACCCAATGGAAGGGCGAGCGGGCGGCCAAGTCGCTGGCCCGCTGGCGGTCCACGGCGCGGGAGGCGGCCAAGCAGGCTCGCCGCTTCCGGCTGCCCGAGGTGACCGAGCCCGCGACGACCTCCGGGGTCGCCGCGCTGCTGTCCGGGGCCGCGCTCGGCGTCGTGCTGCACGAGGAGGCGGCCTCGCCCCTCTCCACTCTCGCCCTTCCCTCCGACGGCGACATCGTCGTGGTCGTCGGGCCGGAGGGCGGTGTCGCCGAGGAGGAGATCGCCGCCTTCCGGGGGGCGGGAGCCGTACCCACGCTCCTCGGGCCGACGGTGCTGCGCACCTCGACGGCGGGTGTCGCGGCGGCGGCGGTGCTCCAGGCGCGCACGGGCCGCTGGTGAGCCCGGCCCGCTCCGTCCCCTGTGCCTGGGGGACAGGCGGCCGCTAGCGGCCGCCTGTCGGCGTCGGACCGGAGACCTCCGTCGGCATCGGGGTCCGCGGCCCGTCCCCCGGCGGGCACTCGTCGAGCGCGCACGGGGAGTCCGAGGACCCCGTGTCAGAAGGCAGGGGAGGAGCCGGTGTCTCGCTCTCGCCGCACCCCTTCGGCAGCCCCTCGGGCTCGACCGTGTTGCTGTTCGCGGGCGCCGTCGGGCAGCTCGGCGACGGCGTCGGCTTGGGAGTCCTCGACGGCTTCGCCGACGGCTTCGGGCTCGGCGTCCCCGGCCTGGAGGTGGCGGGCAGCGGCGCGGGCGGCGTCACGCTCGGCCTGGCCGGGGCCGGAGGCGGTGTGCCGACTCTCACCGGAGGTCGTGATGTGGCCGACATCTCCGGCTTCGTCGGCACCGTGAAGTTGACCTCGCCGCTCTGGATCTGATCGGCCACGTGCTGACGGAACTGCGGGACCACCATCACGACGGTCGCCGCGACGAGGACAGCTCCTGCCACGGAGGCTCCGGCGCGCCACCACATCAGGCCGCGGAGCCCCCGTCGTTCTATGCGGGCGCGGATGATCTCCAGTCCGTCTGGGGAGGGAACGACCGAGTTCGCCTCCGCGCTCAGGGCACGGCGGAGCAGCTCACCGTACTCGTCGGGGGAGTCGGTCATGACAGTTGCTCCAGTGAGGTTCGTAGGGCGGCCATGCCTCGAGCCGTGTGGCTCTTGACCGCGCCTTTGCTGATGCCCATCGCGTGGGCGATCTGCGCTTCCGACAGGTCCCCGTAGTAGCGCAGGACCAGGGCCTCCCGCTGCCGGGCGGGCAGGCCGCGAAGCGCCTCGATGACGGCGGACCTCTCCAGCTCGCCGATCGCGCCGTTCTCTGCGCTCGGCGCGTCGGGCAGTCCCTTCGGTGCGTACTTCTCCACGACCGCGCGGTGCCTGAGCACGGAGCGTGATCGATTGACGACCGATTGGCGCAGGTAGGCGAGTGCCTTGTCGGTGTCACGCAGGCGACGCCAGGCGCCGTGGATGGCGACGAACGCATCCTGCACGACTTCCTCCGCGGTTGCCATGTCGCGGACGAGCAAAACTGCGAGACGCACAAGAGACCGATAGTGCGCGCTGTAGAGCGCGGTAACGGCCATGTCGGCGTCCCAACCGACGGGCACCGCTCCCAGCGACCTGTCGGCCACGAGGGTCTCGGTGGTCACATCAGTGGGACGCTCGGCCTTCCCAGAGGGTTTACGCTCTTCCGGTTCATTAGGGGGCATGACCCAGTCGTGTCCTCGCCAGGCGGCCACATCGTGCTAATCGCATGGGCTGTCGTTGTTGAAGTTTTGCATACTTACCTTAGCTGGGTGGATCTTTGTTTGCTGACGATGGACCATCACCGATTGACAACGGCCCGCAGGGATGCCCAGGGGGATAGGGTGCCTGCATGGTGAGCGAAGCCGACTGCCTGTTCTGCAGGATCGTGGCCGGGGAGATTCCCGCGAAGATCGTCCATGAGACCGAGCGCACCCTGGCCTTCAGAGACGTCAACCCCCAGGCGCCGACTCATGTCCTCGTGATCCCCAAGGACCACTACCCGAACGCGGCGGCACTGGCCGCGGCCGACGACGGGCTCGCCGACGACGTGTTCAAGGCGGCGCACGCCGTCGCCGAGCAGGAGGGCGTGGTGGAGTCGGGATACCGGTTGGTGTTCAACACCGGTCCCGGGGCCGGGCAGACCGTCTTCCACGTGCACGGACACGTCCTGGGCGGACGCGGCCTGACCTGGCCGCCCGGGTAGAAATCGGAAAGCGCGATCGCGTCGATCACGGATACGATGGCGTAGAAGTCCGAACCCGATATCTGGAGGCGAACAGGCCGAAAGGCCCGCCTATGTCCGAGACAAACGATTCCAACAGAACGTCCCAGCCCAGGTCGAAGGGTCCCAGCCGGACCCAGGCGAAGGTGGTGATTCCGGACGATCATTCGATGGTGAGCCTGCTGGGTTCGCGCGACGAGTTGTTGCGAGTCGTCGAGGGCGCCTTCCGGGCCGACATCCACGTCCGGGGCAACGAGATCACCATCACCGGCAGTCCGGAGGAGAGCAGCACCGTTGTGCGGCTCTTCGAGGAGATGGTCGAGCTCGTCCGCGGTGGCGCGGAGCTCACACCGGACGCGGTCGAGCGCAGCATCGCGATGCTGCGAATGAACTCGGACCGCCCGGCGGAGGTGCTTTCCCTCGACATCATCTCCTCACGGGGCCGGACGATCCGCCCGAAGACGGTGAACCAGAAGCGTTACGTCGACGCGATCGACAGGCACACCATCGTCTTCGGCATCGGGCCCGCGGGCACCGGCAAGACCTACCTGGCGATGGCCAAGGCCGTCAGGGCCCTGCAGGAGAAGAAGGTCAACCGGATCATCCTCACCCGCCCCGCGGTCGAGGCCGGTGAGCGGCTCGGCTTCCTGCCGGGCACGCTCTACGAGAAGATCGACCCCTACCTGCGGCCGCTCTACGACGCGCTGCACGACATGCTCGACCCCGACTCGATCCCCCGGCTGATGGCGGCGGGCACGATCGAGGTCGCCCCCCTGGCCTACATGCGCGGCCGTACGCTCAACGACGCCTACATCATCCTCGACGAGGCGCAGAACACCTCGCCCGAGCAGATGAAGATGTTCCTGACGCGCCTTGGCTTCAACTCGAAGATCGTCGTCACGGGTGACGTCACCCAGGTCGACCTGCCCGGCGGCACGCAGAGCGGCCTGAAGGTGGTCCAGGATATTCTGGACGGCATCCCTGACATCCACTTCAGCCGCCTGACCAGTGCGGACGTGGTGCGGCACAAGCTGGTCAGCGACATCGTGGACGCGTACGGGCGCTACGACGAGACGCAGCGGCAGAGCGAGCCGCAGTCGATCAAGGGCGTGATGAAGCGCCCCAGGGGAAGAACGGTGAGCGACCGATGAGCGTCGAGGTCAACAACGAGTCCGGCGTCGAAATCGACGAGGGGCTCATCGTCGCGCTCGCCGGGCACGTGCTCGAGCGGATGGACATCAACCCGCTCGCCGAGCTGTCCATCCTCGTCGTGGACGAGGAGGCCATGTCGGTGCTGCACGAGCAGTGGATGGGCGAGCCCGGCCCGACGGACGTGCTCGCCTTCCCGATGGACGAGCTGCGTCCCGGTCCCGGCAGCGGGGCTCGCCAGGAGGGCGACGCCCCGGCCGACCCGGCGCTCCTCGGCGACGTGGTGCTCTGCCCGCAGGTGGCCGCCAAGCAGGCGGCGGAGGCGGGGCACAGCACCGAGGCGGAGCTGGAGCTGCTGTGCACGCACGGCATCCTCCACCTCCTCGGTTACGACCACGCAGAACCCGAGGAGCACAAGGAGATGTTCGGCCTGCAGGGCGAGCTCCTGGAATCGTGGCGGGAGGTGCGCCCCCAGCGGTGAACCTCGCCAACGGGTGGTTGTTCTCGGCCGTCGTCCTCGTCGTGGTCGGCGGTTTGATAGCCAGCGCGGAGACGGCCCTCACCCGCATCTCGCGGGTGCGGGCCGAGGAGTTCGTGCGTGAGGGTCGCCGGGGCGCGAAGCGCCTGCAGGCGATCGTCGCCGATCCGCCGCGTTACCTCAATCTGCTGCTCCTACTCCGCCTGAGCTGTGAGCTGATCGCCACGGTGATCGCCACACTGCTCTTCATCGACTGGCTCGGCGACAAGGGCGGGGCGTACGCCGCCGCCGCGGCCGTCATGATCGTGATCAGCTACGTGATCGTCGGGGTCTCCCCGCGCACGCTGGGCCGCCAGCACGCCGAGCCGATCGCCCTCGCCAGCGCCCCCCTCGTGTACGGCCTGACCCGGATCTTCGGGCCCCTGCCCAAGCTGCTCATCCTGCTCGGCAACGCCGTGACGCCGGGAAAGGGCTTCAGGGAGGGACCGTTCACCTCGGAGGCCGAGCTGCGCGACCTGGTCGACCTGGCCGAGGAGCGCAGGGTCATCGAGCCGGACGAGCGCGAGATGATCCATTCGGTCTTCGAGCTCGGTGACACCCTGGTGCGCGAGGTCATGGTGCCCCGCACCGACATGGTCTTCATCGAGCGCGGCAAGACCCTGAACCAGGCACTGTCGCTCGCGCTGCGCAGCGGCTTCTCCCGCATCCCCGTGGTCGGGGAGAACGAGGACGACGTCATCGGCATCGCCTACCTCAAGGACATCGTCCGCAGGGTGCAGGAGACCGGCGACGACGGCCGCGCGGAGCAGGTCGAGACGATCATGCGTCCGGCCACCTACGTGCCGGAGAGCAAGCCGATCGACCAGCTCCTGCGCGAGATGCAGGCCCGTCAGATCCACCAGGCCATCGTCATCGACGAGTACGGCGGAACGGCCGGCCTGGTCACCATCGAGGACGTCCTCGAGGAGATCGTCGGTGAGATCACCGACGAGTACGACCAGGAGATTCGGCCGGTCGAGTCGCTCGACGACGGGTCCGTCAGGGTGACCGCCAGGCTTCCCGTGGACGACCTGGCCGACCTGTTCGGCATCGAGCTCGAGGTCGACGACGTCGACACCGTGGGCGGGCTGCTGGCCCACGCGCTCGGCCGGGTGCCGATCGCGGGCTCCGAGGCCGTGGTCGAGGGGCTCAGCCTGACGGCCGAGAGCCTCGCGGGACGCCGCAACCGGATCGGCACGGTCCTCGTCCGGCGGGTCGCCCCCGCAGAACCCGACTCGGTCAGTGCCTCGGCGGGGCACGACTAGTGTCCCGGTTCTGAGATCACGTGCCGTCGACCGTGGGATCGCCGAGGCGCTGACCAGGTATTCGGTGCTGGGCGCACCTCATGTGGTGCGCCAGGAGCTCTCGAACCCGGCTCACCAGAAGGTGTTCCGCGAGGGCTTTAAGCGGCTCGCAAGCGTTCTGCAACCGCCTCCTGTCACTGTTATCTCACGGCACCCGGGGGAGGGAGCCGATGGGAGGTCCCGGCGTCGGGAGGGGTTCGCGGCGTCGGGGTGATCCCGGGGGGATGGCGCGTGAGGCCGTCGTGAGACGGTCTCTCGTCGCCTGCTGAAGGGTGTTCTCAGCCACATGGGGTGGGTTGAGGGCACCCTTAGGCGTTTCTTGGCGATTGCCGCTTTTGCTGAGGGGAAGAAAGCGGATCGGCGGGGACAAGACACCTCGCACGTGACATCGGGGGATGAGTCATGACGCGGGGGATTCGAGTGGTTATTACGGTTGCCGTGTGCGGGGTCCTGGCCGGGGGGCCGGTCGCGTGCGGTGGCGGGGCGGTGAACGACACCTCCGCAGGGAGCGCCGCGGGGGCGGAACTCGCGAGGCTGCGGGGGCTGCTGCGGGCGGGGGCGTCGAGGTTGCCGGACGGGTTCTCGGCCAGGCCGCGCGACGGGTGGGTGCCCCCGTTCAGGGCTGCCGACCAGGACTGCCGGTTCCTCCTCGACACGGCCGGAGGCGGGCCCGCCGAGTCCGGCGAGGGGACATGGGTGGCCGTGACCTATCCGGGCGACAGGCTGGGCGAGCTGGCCGGGGTCAGCCTGGCCTCGTACGCGGGGCAGGAGGCCGAACTCCACTTCGCCGAGCTGACCCAGGCGCTGAGCGGCTGCCGGGTCGCCAGGAACTCCCTGCCGGGCAGGAGGACCTCCTTCAAGGTCTCCGAGCTGAAGCTGGACGCCGCCGGGGCCGTCGTGCAGGCCAGGCGGCTGCACGGCAGGCTCAACGGATACCCCTACGAGATGCACGTGGTCTTCGCCCTCGCCGGGCACACCCTGGTCTCGCTGGTGCACACCGGGGTCGCGGACGTCGACGCCGGGCGTACCGGCCAGCTCGCCCGGTCGCTCATCGGCCAGACGCCCTCCTGACCGGCCGACCGGTGGTGGTCGCGTCCGATCCCGCGGGCTGAATACCCTTGTGTCGTGAGTGACGCGACCCTCGACCCAGAGGACAACAAGATCATCGTGCTGGCCCGCTCCGCCCGCGCCCGCAGTGGCGCGGCCGAAGGGGCGGCGGTGCGTGACGAGACGGGGCGGACCTACTCCGCGACCAACGTGGCGCTGCCGTCGCTGACGCTGTCGGCGATCCAGGTGGCCGTGGCGATGGCCGTCTCCAGCGGAGCCGAGTCCCTGGAGGCGGCGGCACTGGTCACGGCGGCGGACGGCCCGGCGGAGGCGGACGTGCTGGCGGTCCGCGATCTGGGCGGGCAGCGGCTGCTCGTGGCCGGTCCCGACGGGACGTTGCGTCAGAGCTGACCGCGCCATCGGGGACAATGGGTGGCGTGAGTTCCTCAGCTGCTGATTTCCATGCCGGTTTCGCCTGCTTCGTCGGCAGGCCCAACGTCGGCAAATCCACGCTGATGAACGCGTTGGTCGGCACGAAGGTGGCGATCACCTCGTCCAAGCCGCAGACCACCCGCCGGGCCATCAGGGGCATCGTGCACCGCCCCGACGCCCAGCTCGTCATCGTGGACACCCCCGGCCTGCACCGGCCCAGGACCCTCCTGGGCGAGCGGCTGGACAGCCTGGTGCTGTCCACCCTCACCGAGGTCGACGTGATCGGCTTCTGCGTGCCCGCCAACGAGCCCGTCGGCAAGGGCGACCGGTTCATCGCCGAGAAGCTCGCGGCGGTCAAGAAGACCCCGGTCGTCGCCGTGGTGACCAAGTGCGACCTGGCGACCCGGGAGCAGATCGCCGCCCAGCTGCTGGCGGTCTCCCAGCTCGCCGAGTTCGCGGAGATCGTCCCGGTCTCCGCGGAGTCGGGCGAGCAGCTCGACGTGGTCGCCGACGTGCTGATAGACCGGCTCCCCGAGAGCCCGCCGCTGTACGAAGGGGGTCAGCTCACCGACGAGCCCGAGCAGGTGCTGGTGGGGGAGCTGATCCGCGAGGCCGCGCTGGAGGGGGTCAGGGACGAGCTGCCGCACTCGATCGCGGTCGTCGTCGACGAGATGTTGCCCCGCGAGGGCCGCGACGACCTGCTCGACATCTACGCGCACATGTTCGTCGAGCGCCCGTCGCAGAAGGCCATCGTGATCGGGCACAAGGGCACCCGTCTCAAGGACGTCGGCAGCCGGGCCCGCAAGCAGATCGAGGCGCTGCTCGGCACCCGGGTCTATCTCGACCTGCGGATCAGCGTCGCCAAGGACTGGCAGCGCGACCCCAAGCAGCTCCGCCGCCTGGGCTTCTACGACTGAGCCGTCCGGGAGGCGCCGGGGCCGGGGAAGAACCCGTCTGTACGACCGGAGGGCAGTGCCGATGTACAGGTTTCTTCTCAGGGCGTTGTTCTTCGGGGCTGGGGCCTTCCTGGTCATCATGCTCGACCTCCGCGTCGAAGGCAGGCCGACCGCCGACTGGCTGCTGCCCGCGTTGTCCTTCACCGGAATCGCGGTCGCGGCCGTCGGCACGGCCGAACTACGGGCCCGCAGGAAGGCCGGGAAGGACGACTCCCCCCGCTGACCTTCCGCGGACACCGGAGAAGGCGTCCTGGCACGCTCCTTTGATCTCGTCTTGGTGAAGCGGCACCCGCTTTCCTGGACCGCGACATAGCCTGCGGGCAAACAGGGAGCCCGGAGGCGTCATGAGCGAAGAACCCGCGGACGCGGGGGCGGAGTCCGAGGAACCGCAGGCTCCCGTCGAGGCCCGTGTCCTCCAGCCCGGGCCGCCAGAACCCCCGCCGCCCGAGCCCGGCAGGAAGCGACGCACGAGACGGTTCCGGCTGGCCGCGTGGATCGCCGTGGTCCTGGCGGCCGTCGTGGTCGGCGCGTCGGTCCTGTGGGTCAACGGGCCGCCGACCGAGGACGAGCTGCGGGAGCAGGCCGGGCTGTTCGGCAAGGAAACGCTCAGGATCGGCGTCAAGAACGACACTCCCGGCGTCGCGTACCAGGATCCGAACACCCATCTTTTCAGCGGGTTCGACATCGAGATCGCCTACATGATCGCCGCTGATCTGGGCTACCGGTGGAACAAGGTCGTCTTCGTGCCCATCGAGACGGAGGACAGGGCGCGCATGGGGGCCTCGAACCCCGGCGGCAAGGTCGACCTGGTGGTCGCGACCTTCAGCTCGACGGAATCCCGGAGGAAGGACCCCTCCGTCGGCCTCTCCACGCCCTATTTCAGCACCGAGCAGTCCGTGGTGACCCAGTCCGACTACCCCGAGAAGATCACCTCCCTGGAGCAACTCGCGGGCAAGAAGGTCTGCACGCTCGGTACCTCGACCTCGGAGGCCGAGCTGAGGAAGGCGACGAGGGCGAAGGTCACCGGCGAGAATCAGATCAGCGGGTGCATAGAGGGTCTGAAGAACGACACGTACGACGCGGTGACGACCGACGCGGCCATCCTGGCCGGGTTCGTCGTCGAGTCCCAGAAGAACAAAGATAAGCGCAAGTGGTTCAAGCACCACGACATCGGCCTGGAGAAGAACGAGATGTGGGCGGTGAACACGGGCCCGAACAAAGCGCTGCGCACCCTGGTCGAGCTCGCGCTCTACGACTCGTACGCTAACCCGAAGAACCAGACGTGGGAGCAGGCCTTCGATCACTACATCCGTCCGATGATGTCGGTCGGCAGCGGCGTGGCCCAGACTGAGCAGCCGTGCGTGCCGCCTCCGCAGGTGCGCAGCTGGCCATGGGAGCGGGCCTTCTCCGTCGACAACTGCCCGTCCCCGTGAAGCGCGCCCGGCGCGTCAAGGCCACGCCGAGGAACCAGGAGTGGCTGCTCACGCTCCTGCCGGTGTTCCCCCTCGTCCTGCTGGTGGTGCGGCTGTGGTACGCCAGCAGGCAGGACACCCAGACGCTGCTCCTGCTCCTGCAGAGCATCAGCCCGCTCGGCCTGCTCAGCGTCACCCTGCTGACGGCTGTCTGGATCCTGCCCGCCCTCGTTCTGGTCGGCAAGGTGCTCGGCACCCTCTACTGGGTCAGCGCGCGCCGCTCCTCCTGGCTGGTGCGGGCCGCGGAACGGCTTCCCGGCTGGGTGGTGATCCTGGCCGTCCTGGTCGGCCTGTTCTCCTGGCAGCTGCGCTTCCTGCCGACGCTGATGATGCTGGCGCTGGCCGCGGGGGGCCTGACGGTCAGGGACCGCTTCCCCCACCACGAGGAGTTGCGCACCGCGTTCTGCTACGCGCTGCCCGTGATGGCCGCGATCCTCTCCTACGTGGCGCTGTGGCCCGCCATCGCCGCCGCGTTCGCCGCGCACGACGTGGCGACCGCGGTTCTCCTGACGCTTCCGCCGGGAGCCGCGCCCCTGCTGACCGGTCCGGTTCCCGAGGCTCCCGCCAGGACGCTCACCCACGGCATCGCCATCGCGCTCGCGGGTTTCGCGCCGTTCCTGGTCGGTGTGGCCGTGATGCGCGCGCCGATCCTGCCGCTGACCGCCCTGGAGGTGGTGGAGAAGAACGAACCGCCCCGGGTGCTTGTCGGCTACCTCGTCGCGAGCGACGACCAGATGTCCACCGTTCTGGAGCGTGACGGCGGTGTGAGCTTCGTCCGGAACGACACGCTCCGGTCCAGGGTGCTGTGCCCGGACCCCGGCGAGGTGCCCCGGACCCTGGTGAGCCTGCACGGCTGGTACGTCGAGCAGAACGTGGCCTCCTGGCTCGCGCCGACCCGTCCCCGTCCGGTGCTGCCCGACCCGCGCTGCCAGGGACGGTCCGTCAGTGATCCGGAGAGCAAGGGGAAGTGCCTGGACGGAACGGGGGAACGGGGCAGGGAAGTGGCGCGGGAGAACGAGGGCCGGGGACGTGAGGCGGCGCCGCACCGGTCCTCTCCGGAAGCCGTCAGAGCCGCAGCTGCCAGAAGTGCCAGGTGTCGAGCGCCACGAAGCCCATGAGGTCGTTGATCGCGACCATGTGCGTGTTGGAGTCGGCGTTCCAGGTGAGGACGTGCCGAACGGCGGGCTCGCGCCCGTGGAACCAGGACGTGTTCTCGATCTTCATGAGCAGGCCGAGCCGGTGCCCCCTATGGGCCGCGAGCACCGTGGTGTCCCCCTGGTGTCCCCAGTCCTCCGGCTCTTCCCGGCTCGCGTAGAGCTGGGTGAAACCCGCGGGCTCTCCGGTCTCCTCATGCCGCGCGAACGTCGTGTACGCCAGCAGCCCGGCAGCCTCGGTCGCCGCCTCGGAGGCGAGATAGCGCTCCGCGTCCCACCGTGACCCCTCGATCTCCAGGTCGTCCTGCGGGGCGTCGTTCATCCCGGCCATCAGCTCCACCATGTCGGGGACCAGCCCCCGAGGCGTCGCGCCCGCCCACCGTTCCAGCCGGTAACCCGCCGCCCGCCGTACGGCCGCCGCCCGCATCCCGTCGAGGGCGTCCCAGTCCGCCGCGCGCAGGTCCAGGGCCCTGCGGGTGTCGACGATCCCCAGCTCGGCCCCGGCGCTCGCGGCGAACGCGGTGGTGGCCTCATCCGCGGGGGCGCCGCACAGGATCAGCTCGCGGCCGTGCACGCGGGCCCGCCGCCCGGCGTGTTCCAGCAGTGCGGATCCCGTCCCGCGCCGCCGGTGGCCGGGATGGACCACGAAGAAGTGCAGTTCGCAGACGTGGGTGTTGTCCGTCGTCGGGCAGTGCAGGCTGTAGCCGCCGAGAACGCGGCCCGCCTCCTCGGCCACCCACGCCTCCGTGTACTGGTTCGACCAGCCACGCTCGGCCATCACGGTGAAGCGCCGCAGGCCGAGCAGGGGGCCTGGCCTGCCGGTTTCGGAGGCGAGGTGAGTCGCGTGCCACTCGGCCACCCGGCGCCCGGGAACGGTGAAGTCGATCCGCTCGATCCGCATGACCCAAGGAGAACCCGGACCGCTCCCACGGGGCGAACGGTTTTTCCCGAGGCGCGTGCCCCGCCGGTCTTCGAGACGCGTGCCCTGCCGTGCTCCTCGGAGGGTGCGCGTGCCCTACTGGCGGTACTCCTCGACCTCCGGGATCGGGCGCGGTGCCGCCGAGTCGGGGTCCTCCCCGAACTCCCGGCGCGCCCGCCGCTGCCTGAGCAGGTCCCATGCCTGGTCGAGGGCCTCCTCCAGCTGGGTGATCCGGTTGTTCTCCTCGTGCGAGGAGATCGAGCCGGAGGCCAGCCGCTGGCGGAGGCCGTGCTCTTCGGCGATCAGCTCGTGGATGTGGGTGAGGATGTCGTCATCTTTCATGTCCGTTCCCCTGTCATCGGCGGTAGCGCCACTGTAACCCGCGACCGGAAACGGTGGACACGAGCTGAAACGCGCCCCGCGCGCACCACCTGTGCGCGGGAGACTCGTACGGGCGGTCACCCACCTCACCGGGGCCTCGGTGGTCGCTCCTGCCTCACGTGTCCCGCGATGTGAGACCGTGTCTCAAGTATTCGGGAGCGTCTGCTAACGTGCTAGGCATGCTGCGCGGGCTGCTTCTTAGCTGCCGCGACGAGGGCCTGTAACAGGCCGGCTCCCTCGTCGCGGAGCGAGCCATGCGTGTCGGCCGTGATTATCTTTCCAGCCGAGGAGCCTTTCCATGTATCCGCAGCAGCAGTCCAGTTCCATGCCTTTCAAGCGTTACCAGCCTTATGCCCCGGTTCGGCTCGACGACCGCACCTGGCCCGGCAAGGTCATCGACCGCGCTCCCCAGTGGTGCGCCGTCGACCTGCGTGACGGCAACCAGGCGCTGATCGACCCGATGGACTCCCACCGCAAGCTCAAGATGTTCGAGCTGCTGGTGAAGACGGGCTACAAGGAGATCGAGGTAGGCTTCCCGGCCGCCTCGCAGACCGACTTTGACTTCGTCCGGCAGATCATCGAGGAGGGCCGGATCCCCGACGACGTGGTGATCCAGGTCCTGACCCAGGCCAGGGCCGAGCTGATCGAGCGGACCTTCGAGTCGCTGCGCGGGGCCAAGCAGGCCATCGTCCACCTGTACAACTCCACCTCGACGCTGCAGCGCCGGGTCGTCTTCGGCCAGGACAGGGACGGCATCACCGCGATCGCGGTCGAGGGCGCCAAGCTGTGCAAGAAGCTGGCCGCCGAGCTGGAGGGCACCGAGATCTACTTCCAGTACTCGCCCGAGTCCTTCACCGGGACCGAGCTGGAGTACGCCGTCGAGGTCTGCGACGCCGTCAACGACGTCTGGCAGCCGACCCCTGACCGCAAGGTCATCGTCAACCTGCCCGCGACGGTCGAGATGGCCACGCCGAACGTCTACGCCGACCAGATCGAGTGGATGCACCGCAACCTGGCCTACCGTGACTCGATCGTGCTGTCCCTGCACCCGCACAACGACCGGGGCACCGCCGTGGCCGCCGCCGAGCTGGGTTACCTGGCCGGAGCCGACCGCATCGAGGGATGCCTGTTCGGCAACGGGGAGCGCACCGGCAACGTCTGCCTGGTCACCCTGGGCATGAACCTGTTCTCGCAGGGCATCGACCCGCAGATCGACTTCTCCGACATCGACGAGATCCGCAGGGTCACCGAGTACTGCAACCAGCTGCCCGTCCACCCGCGTCACCCCTGGGGCGGCGAGCTGGTCTACACCGCCTTCTCCGGGTCCCACCAGGACGCCATCAAGAAGGGCCTGGAGCACCTGGAGCGCGACGCCGCCGAGGCGGGCGTGCCGGTGGACGAGTTCACCTGGGCGGTGCCGTACCTCCCGATCGACCCCAAGGACATCGGTCGCACCTACGAGGCGGTCATTCGGGTCAACAGCCAGTCGGGCAAGGGCGGGGTCGCCTACATCATGAATGCCGACCACCACCTGGACCTGCCGCGTCGCCTGCAGATCGAGTTCTCCCGCGTCGTGCAGAACCGCACGGACGCTTTCGGCGGCGAGGTGAACCCGGCCCAGATGTGGGAGGTCTTCACCGACGAGTACCTCCCGAACCCGGCCAGCCCGTGGGGCCGCCTGGGCCTGCTGGCCCACCGCACCGTATCCAGGGGGGACGACAAGGACGCCATCGGCGCCGACCTGCGTGTCGACGGTGAGATCCGCGAGGTCGAGGGTGTCGGCAACGGCCCCATCTCCGCCTTCTGCGACGCCCTGGCCGGGATCGGCATCCAGGTCCGCGTCCTGGACTACGCCGAGCACGCGATGAGCGCGGGCACCGACGCCAAGGCGGCCTCCTACATCGAGTGCGAGGTCGCGGGCCAGGCGCTGTGGGGCGTCGGCATCGACGCCAACACCACGACCGCCTCGCTGAAGGCCATCATCTCCGCCGTCAACCGCGCCACCCGCTAGGCGTGCCACCTGCTCCCTCGCCGGACGACGCCTTCTTCACGGCGTCATTTCGGCGAGGAGCGACACTGACCTGATCGGCGCCGACGGGCGGACGTGACAAGGCGCCCACGAGGCGATCACGTTCTCCACTTCGACCGCGTCCGCCGCGAGATCCGCGCGAGGCGCGGTCGAGTCGTGTCCGGAGCCGGTCGAGCCCTTGTCTCGGGGGAGCGGCCTGCCCCGGGGCCCGCGTCCGGCTTACTCGGGTCGCGCCTCCGGCTCAGGAGCGCTGCCGGGCTTCTTCTCGATTTCCTTCTCGATCTCCTTCTCGGCCCACAGGGCCCAGTCCCGCTGCATGGCGCTGAAGCGCAGCCCCCAATCCAGCGCGAGCCTGCCGTACACCGACAGATCGTCGTCCATCTTCTCCACGACCTCCTTCAGCGGGGCCAGCTTCTTGATCCGTTCCTCCCCGAGCTCCGCCTGCCGCCGCAGGTAGGCGCGTGCCTGCTCGGGGCGGATCTGGCCGAGGAAGAAGACGCGCAGGAGCATCTCGCTGCGCCTGGCGATCGGGCCCGGGTCGGTCTCCGTCATCCAGTGACGGAGCTCGGCGAGCCCGGCCTCGGTGATGGCGTATTCCTTGCGGCCGCGTGGTCCCTCCGCGCTCACCTCGACCAGCCCGGCGTCCGCGAGGCGGCCGAGTTCGGCGTAGACCTGGCTCTGCGTGGCGGGCCACACGTTGGCCAGGGAGATGCCGAAGGTCTTCAGCAGGTCATAGCCGCTCGCAGGAGACTGTCCCAGCAGGCCCAGCAGCGCGTGTCGGAGGCTCATGACGGCGATCCTACATTCCACTGTTGACATGTCGCTACAGGAGCTTCTATCTTCGACCTGTCTGCACAGGAATGTCGAGTGTGAAGAGAGTTCAGCCATGATCCGCAGTTTCCTTGGATTCCTCCCGTGGATCGTCTACGCCGTCATCGCCACCGGCGACGAGTGGCGGTACGGCGCGCTGGCTGGCTTGGTGATCGCACTCGGCGTCATTTTCATGGACCGTCGCACGGGCAAGGCGTGGGACCAGATGGTGATTGAGACCAGCGCGGCGGTGTTCTTCGTCCTGGTCACCTTGATCTCCTTCGTGGATCCCGGCTCCCCGCTCATGCCGTACGGGCCGGCCCTCGTCAACGCCTGGCTGGCGCTCACCGCCTGGGGGTCGCTGGCCATCCGCAAGCCCTTCACCCTCGGCATCGCCAGGACCATGGCGCCGGAGGAGGTCTGGCGGACTCCCCAGTTCTACCGGGTCAACGCGGTCATCACCGCGGTGTGGGGTGTCGCCTTCGTCGTCGCCGCGGTGCTGCTGGCCGTGCTGCTGGCCGTCGCCCCGCACGCGACCGCCGCCGTCATCACCATCAAGATCGTCACCTTCGTGGCGCCCATGCTCTTCACCATCCGCTACCCCAAGGCCGTCGCCGCTCGCTACCGGGGCCAGACGGCAGGCGACGCGGCCTGACCGACGCCCTTTCCGACCCTGCTCTTCCTGATTTCCACTGAGTCATTTGGAGCTGATCGTGACCACCACTTCTGAAACCTCCGAGACCCCCGCGCCGCCCGCCTACCTCAGCGGCCACCTCGCCCCGGTGCCCGACGAGATCGGCGCCTTCGACCTGCCGGTCACCGGCACCCTGCCGCCGGAGCTGACGGGACGCTACTTCCGTAACGGTCCCAACCCGCTGCCCGGCCAGGACTCGGGCCACTGGTTCGCCGGTCCGGGCATGCTTCACGGCATCAGGCTGAGCGAGGGCCGCGCCGAGTGGTATCGCAACCGCTGGGTGCGCACCCGCTCCTTCACCGAGGGCGCCCAGCTCGTCGGCCCGGACGGCGTCGACAGGACCGCCGTCAGCGCGAACACCTCCGTCATCCGGCACGCCGACAAGATCTTCGCACTCGTCGAGAGCGGCTTCCCGTACGAGGTGACCCCCGAGCTGGACACAGTCGGGCCGTGGGACTTCGGCGGGCGGCTGACCACCGCGATGACCGCGCACCCCAAGCTGGACCCGGCGACCGGCGAGCTGCACTTCTTCGGATACGGCTTCGAGGCGCCGTACCTGACCTACCACCGCCTGACCGCGGCGGGGGAACTGGTGGAGAGCCGCGTCGTCGACGTCCCCGGGCCGACGATGGTCCACGACTTCGCGATCACCGAGAACCACGTGATCTGGCTCGACCTGCCAGTCGTCTTCGACATGGAGCGGGTCGGAAGCGGCCTGCCGTTCGGGTGGGACGACTCCTACGGGGCCAGGCTCGGCGTGATGGACCGCGCGGGGAAGGTGACCTGGTTCGACGTCGACCCGTGCTACGTCTTCCACGTCGGCAACGCCCGCGAGGACGCCTCGGGGCGCGTGGTGCTCGACGCGGTCCGCTACTCGCGGGAGTCCTTCAACGCCATCTGGGATCGCATCAGCGGCAGTGCCAACCCCGCCGTCGAGACCGGGGGAGCGGTGCTGCACCGCTGGACGCTCGACCCCGCGAACGGCACGGTCAAGGAGGAACAGCGCGACGACCGCGCGGTCGAGTTCCCCACCTTCAACGAGGACCTGCTGGGCCGTGCCAGCGGCCTGCTGTACACCGTCTCCGACGACGCGATCGTGAAGTACGACACCGAGACCGGCGCGGGGCAGGTCAAGGACGTCGGCGGCCACCCCGGCGAGGCGGTCTTCGTGCCCGCGGCGGGCGCCGAGACCGAGGACGGCGGCTGGCTGATGTCGATCGTCACCGACCACTCGGGAGACGCCTCAAGGCTCCTCGTCCTGGACGCCGCCGATCTGGAGTTCGTCGCCTCGGTCGAGCTTCCCCGGCGTGTCCCGGACGGCTTCCACGGCAACTGGCTGCCCGACCTCTGATCCGGGAGCCCTTCCCTCACCGCCGGTGTGATCGTCTCACCGGCGGTGAGGTCCGAAAACGAGCGTTGTCCACCCTGTAGAGGTTTCGCAGGGGCATCGGGGGCCGAACGGGGTGAGCGGATGTCCCGCTCACCCCGTTCGATGTGAGGAAAAAAATTCCATTCGGTGGAGATGAGCATCGGCGCCGGGCCGGTGGGTTCTCGTTGTCCTGGAAACCTCGGTGTCCATCGGACAGTGCGGCGACTCCGACGCAGTCGCAGTCGCCGCCGTCGCTCGTCCGGGTGGGCGTGGCCCGTTACGGGCGGGTCAGGAAGTGGCGTAGTTCCCGGGCGACCTGTTCCGGGTGGCCGCCCTTGCCGGTGTTGCCCGAGGCCCCGTGGCCGAGGCCGGGGAACTCGACGCGCCGGGCGTGTGGCAGCGCCTTCTCCAGCGCGTCGAGCGCGGTCTTCAGATACGCGGGACTCCTGCCGCCGCCGAGCAGGAGAGCCTCGATGTCCACGGCCTTGAAGTCGTCCACCATGTCGGTCGTCTCGATCGCCAGACGCGCCTCGTAGTGCAGCGTCGGCGCGAGCGCCCCGAACGGCACCTCGTCGCCCCCGGCCCTCGCCTTCCTGTCCTCGCTCGCCATGAGCATGATCGTGAGCAGTTTGAGCAGCCAGCGGGGCAGGCGGTCGAAGAGCGGGGGACCCATCCGGGTTCCCAGCATGCCCGTGACGAGCGCCGCGGCCACCTTGCCCCGGGCCATCTCCCTGTCGTACCGCTCCAGCCACGCGGTCGAGAGCGAGCCGTCGACGATCAGCGGGGGTTCGAACACGGCGACCCTGTCCAGGGCGGAGGTGGTCAGGGCCGTCTGAAGCGCGACGACGCCGCCCGAGCTGACCCCGAAGACGTCGCGGGCACCGGTCGCGGTCAGCAGTGCGAGCAGGTCCTCGACCTCGGTGCGTATGGAGTGGTCTCTTCTGTGCGGACCACTCAGGCCGCGGCCTCGGCGGTCGGGCAGATAGAGGGTGAAATCGGCGGCCAGCGCCTGCGCGAGCTGCAGGTGACTGGCCGACGACTCCATGGCCCCGTGCAGCAGCACCACCGCACGGCCGCCGCCGAGAGTGCGGTAGCCGATGGCGGTGCCGTCCGCGGAGATCACAGAGCCGATCTTCACGTTCGTCATGGTTCCTCCCAGGAACCGCGCGGAGCCGGTACGGCCCGGCGCCCGCGCGTCGATTCGGATGGTGTGCGCCCGAACCGGCCCGTTGGGAGAAGCCCGGCTATCCTTGCGATTGCCACCTCGTGGCCGGGGTTTCCGTTCCCGCGGGTCTCGGTTCGAGGCCGACGGCCCGGCGGGGTGTTCCCGCACCCCACCGGGCCGTTCTCAGGTCAGTCGGTCGTCCTCCCCCTTCGCGTGAGGTCGGTCAGCTCGGGCGGCATGTCGCCCGTCTCGTGGAAGGCCCCCCACTGCGCGAGGCCGGGAAACGAGCCGGTCGTGAGCTCGTCGAGCAGCGACCTGACCCAGGCCGCCTCCGCCTCGCGCATCGCCAGGGCGTACTCCGCCTCGACGAGGAACAGGCGGGGCACCTCGTCGCCGTTCCGCCGCAGCGCCTCGCGCTGGTCCGCGATCCTCTCCTCAAGCCCGGTGAGCCGCTGTCCGAGCAGGACCACGGCCTCGTCGGGTGGCAGGCCTCCCAGCACGGAGAGCCCGGCCTCGAACCTCGGATGCTCCCGCTCGGGGACCGAGATCAGCTCGCGCGTCCAGTCCTCAAGCTCCGCGCGGCCCGCGTCGGTGATCCGGTAGACCGTCCGCTCGGGACGGCCTCCCTGCCGTGTGCTCTCGACCTCGGCGATGAAGCCGTGTTTCTCCAGATTCCGCACGACCGTGTAGAACGACCCCCACTTGATCTGCAGGTCCTCGTCCTTGCTCCACGCGCGGAGCAGTGAGGCCATCTCGTAGGGGTGAGCCTGCCGCTGGACGAGGGTCGTGAGCACGCCGAGGGCCAGCAGGTTGCCGACTTTGCGGCGCTTCGCCATCACATCACCTCGCCAACGATTACTCGTCTACGAGCATACGGGCGCGAGTAAAGGGAGGCAAGAGCGGCCTCCACGGCCTCCCCGGTGGAGATGCGAAGGCCCTGGGTGATCGCGCGCCTGCTCGGAGTGACGATGGAAAAGGATTCCGCCTAGCGGCATTTCTCTGGCTCTCAGGTATTGCTTAGGAAAGTTTCCTATACAAGACTCTGTCTTAGATCCCCTGCCTGCTGTTGTTCGTCCCGCTATCGGTGGCGGACCGTTGAGGTCAAATGGTCCTGCGGGAATCGCCGGCACCGCCGGAAACGGAAAGCGGATCCTATTCCCTTTGGAGACATTCATGTCCCGACGTGTTCTCACGCTGCTCTCAAGTGCCGTCCTGGCCGCCGCCGCGGTGCTCGCCGCGTCCTCTCCCGCGCAGGCCGCCGTCGTCGAGTACGGCGAGAGCCCGATCAGCACGGGCTACTACTGCGCCAGCAAGGTCAACTCCCAGTCCTTCATCGGTCTCTACGAGTACGGCTCTCTCAGGTGCTACAGCTACACCGGCGGCCGGCTCACGTACGTGGGCTCGGGAAACGCCTATGACGCCTGCCGGTTCAGCCACCCGACCAGCGTGGTCGTGGGTGCCAAGGAAGGACTGCCGGACCACTACCTGATCTGCCTGCTCCAGGTCTGAGATCGGCGCGGTCGCCCGGCGGGTCTCCCGGCTCGTGCCGGACGACGGATCGACGGCTGAGCGGCTCCGCCGGGTGACCGGCGGAGCCTCCTCGGGCCTGGCACGGCGTTCCGGCGCGGATCTCCTCGACGGATCGCCGTGCCGCCCCGGTCGCTCCACGAACTGCCGCGCCGAGCTCTTCCCGCCTTTCACCCATGACGCGTGTCTCATGGGATGGTTAGTAGAGATATTTCCTTTCTCTTGCTCGACGTTCCGCTCTTTTCGGCTATACCGAGTTGACCGGGTCCATTGGTGGCCGATTCGGGAATCGGGGTAGCTGACCAGGAAAGGCCGGAGCGCATGCGTTGCCCTACGAGCCGGGGGAGGAGCGAGCCGTGGAGTACGAGGAGTTCATCGACATCCTGAAGCAGTACGACGATCTCGGCACCGAGGAGGCGGAGCGCGCCGTGCGCGCGACGCTCCAGACACTGGGGGAGCGGCTCCCCGACGGCGAGGGCAGGGGCGTTCTCCAGCGGCTGCCCATGAGAGTGAAACCCTGGATCGGCGCCGCCGACGCCCACGAGCCCTTCGACGTTGAGGAGTTCCTGCGCCGGGTGGCCGAGCGCGAGGAGGTGGACGTCGAGGTGGCCGCGCGGCACGCCCGTGACGTCTTCTGGGTGCTCGGGCAGGCGGTGGCCCCGGAGGAGATCACCGACATCGCGGCAGGCCTGTCCGAGGACTTCGATCCGCTGCTCGTCGAGGCCCAGCGGCGCAGTCTCCGGGTCATGCCCGCGGAGGAGTTCCTCGCCCGGGTCGCGAGCAGGGCCGGGCTCGACGCCGCGGGAGCCCACCGTGCCAGCGAGGCCGTGTTGCAGACGCTCGCCGAGCAGGTCGCGGGCGGCCGGGCGGAGAACCTGATCTGCGAGCTGGCCGTTCCACTGCACGAGCCGCTGAAACGGGGCGCGTCGGAGGGGCTCGCCACGGACGGGCGGATGCCGCTGGAGGACTTCACGTGCCGCGTCGCCGAGCGCCAGGGCGTGAACCGGGAGGAGGGACGCGGGCACGCCCAGGCCGTCTTCACCACGTTGCGCGAGGCGGTCACCGAGAAGGGATTCCTCGACGTCATGGCCGGGCTTCCCGAGGAGTACCGGACACTGCTGAGCGCCTGAGACCACGGGTTTCTTCGCGGATCCCCGGCCCCGCGGGCTCGTCGCGGTCTCATCTCCCGTGACCTTGACGGCGCTTCGGCGGCGCACCGATGACCGGCCGGTCACCACAGGGCTGCGACCACCACACTCCCTCGCCGCGTGACAGGCCCGGTAGCCGACGCTCGGCCTCCTGCACGCTCCTGGCCGGGATCTCCCCCCTGATCAGCCACGTCTGCTGCCCGGAGGTTTCGGTGAGCTGCGCGCCGAGCCCGGTCAGCAGTACGGTGACCGCGCTGAGCGCCTCGTGCGGCACCTCCGCCTCGAAAATGTGGCACGGCTCGAACACGGTGGTCCCCGCCTGCCTGAGGGCCCGCCGGAGCACCAGGGGGACCAGGCCGCGGAAGTCGCCCGCGGCGGTGATCGGGGAGAAATAGCCGGTGCGGGTCAGCGTGACCGCGCAGTCGGTGATCGGCCAGCCGTTCGGCCCCTCCTGGAGCGCCTGGTGCACGCTCTCCTCGATGGCCCGGTGAAAGGCCAGCGGCAGCGAGCCGAGGTTCACCTCCCGCCGGAAGGTGATGTCGGAGCCGGGCTCGACGCGCAGCCCGACGGTGGCGTAGAAACCGCTGGACCCCTGCTGGTCGATCTCCGTGACCGCTTCGGCCCTGCCGTGCGGGCGCTCCAGGTAGACCGGCCTGCTCTCCTCGAAAACGGCCTCGACCCCGAAGTCGTCACGCAGCGTCTGGGCGATGACCTCCTTCTGCACCTCTCCGTACAGCAGCACCGAGACGCCTTCACCCTCAACCGTGCGGGTCTGGATCAGCGGGTCCTGGTCGGCCAGGCTGGCCAGTGCGGCGTGCAGCCGGGCGGCCTCGGTCTCGTGGCGGGGCCGTACCAGGGTCTCCAGGCTGGGCCGAGCGAAGCGCGGCTGGTCGGCCAGGTCGGGAGCGGCCCCCACACGGTCGCCGACCCGCACCTTCGACAGGCCCCACACCTTGGTGATCGCCGGAGTAGCACCGACGGTACGCAGCGCGGTGACGCGCTCGGTGTGCTCGCCGCCGGGGCGGCGCAGGGTCAGCGGCCTGCGTGGGTGCAGCTCGCCCTCGAACAGCCGCAGATAGGCGATCTTCTGCCCACCGCCGTCGCGTTCGACGGCGAAGACGGTACCGCGCGGCGGCCCGTCGGCCTGGGGGGCGGCCGGGAGCAGGCCGGTGATGCCGTCGAGGAGCTCGACCACGCCCTGCCCGCCAATCGCCGAGCCGAAGAACAGGGGATGCGTCAGCCCCTCCGCGGTCTGGGCGCGCAGGAGGTCACGCAGAACACCGGGGCCGGGAGCGCGGCCGTCGACGAGATCGGCCAGCAGCCGGTCGTCGTGTTCGGCCAGGGCCTCCGCCGCGTGTTCGATCGGCAGGGGCCGGGTACGGGCGGCGGGCGTGGCGATGTCCTCGACCGCGTTCATGACGACGATGTGCGGCGACAGCCTGCGACGGATGTCGGTCAGTGTCTCCTCCTGCCGCGCGCCCGTTCGGTCGATCTTGTTGACCAGGATGAGGGTCGGCAGACGCATCCGGCGCAGCGTCCTCATCAGGACGCGGGTCTGCGCCTGGACGCCCTCGACCGCGGACAGCACGAGCACCGCGCCGTCGAGGACGCCGAGGGCGCGTTCGACCTCGGCGATGAAGTCGCTGTGGCCGGGGGTGTCGATGAGGTTGACCTGCAGGTCACCGACGGTGAAGGGGGCGACGGCGGTGCGGATGGTGATGCCGCGCCGGCGTTCGATGGCGCCGCTGTCGGTCTGGGTGCTGCCGGAGTCGACGCTGCCGAGCCGGTCGATGGCGCCGGTGTGGAACAGCAGCCGCTCGGTGAGGCTGGTCTTACCCGCGTCGACGTGCGCGAGGATGCCGATGTTCAGGACACGCATGGGCTGTGGAGACCTCGAGAACTCTAGTGCCAGTGGGGCGCTGGGAGATGTCGAGGCTCTGCCGCATGCTGTGCTCCTGGGACGTCGGGTAGGCGGACATCCTCCCAGCCGTCCCATGCGGGCCGCGATCGGTTTTTCTGGTTCGTGTCTCCGAAAGCCCCGGCGCCAGAACCGCGCGGGGCGCGGGGGTCAGAGGGGCAGGCCGAGGAAGGCCGCGTGGCAGCGCATGGAGTGGTCGAAGGCCGTGGTGCGGTCCAGGATCACGTTGTTGAACTGGCCGAACAGTTCGAAGTTGACCCAGCCGAACAGCCCCGTCCAGACGATCAGCGCGCGGGCGATGACGTCGTCCGGGACCTCGGAGATGACCGCGCGCACGCGGCTCGCGTCATCGCCGAACGAGGGAGGCGGGGGCGGGCAGATGCCCGGCGGGTTCAGGGCTCCCGCGCGGTGGGCGTCGGAGACGATCTGCCCGTAGACGGTGGTGTCGCGGATCGCGGCGGCGACGGTGTCCATCGGCGCCTGATAGCCAGGCACGGGCGAGCCGTACAGCAGGGCGTACTCGTGTGGATGGGCCAGCGCCCAGTCCCGTACGGCGTGGCAGACCGCCAGCCACCGGCCCGTGTGGTCCTCCCGGGGACGGGCGGCGTCCGCGTTCTCCACGGCCTCGCCGACGGCGTTGTAGCCGTCGATGATCAGGGCCGTGAGCAGGTCGTCCCTGGACGGGAAGTAGCGGTAGATCGCCGAGGAGACCATCCCCATCTCGCGGGCCACGGCGCGCAGGGACAGGCCCGCCGCCCCGTCGGTCGCGAGCTGGTTGCGGGCGATGTCGGTGATCTCGCGGGTCAGCTCGGCGCGGACCCGTTCTCGTGCTGTGCGGCTTGAGCTCATGCTCAGGACCATATCAGAGCACCGAAATAAAAAAAGAGCACCGCTCTTGACGGGCGGCGCTCATTGGCGAGAGCATTGCTCTCAGAACGGAATGGCAATCTCTAAGGAGTCCCCCGATGCTGTCCCTGGCCAAGAACGTCAACCTCCTCGTCGCGTTCCTGCTGGAGTTGGGCGTTCTCGCCTCGACCTGCTATTGGGGGTTCACCGTCGGCCAGAGCTGGCCGGTGAAGTTGCTTCTCGGGCTCGGCGCGCCCGCGCTGTTCATCGCGCTCTGGGCCGTCTTCGGCGCGGCCAACGGCGCGCTGATCCCGCTCACCGGGTTCGCCCGGGTGGTGCTTGAGGTCCTGTGGTTCGGCGGCGGCGCCGCGGCGCTGGTCATGGCGGGCCGCCTGACCCCGGGCCTCGTCTTCGCCGCCGTCTACGTCGTCAACGCCGTGCTGCGGCTGCTGTGGAACCAGTGAAAACCGCGCGGAACCGGTGAATACCGCGTGGAATCGATGAGAAACGATGAAAGGAAAGACGGTCATGGGTAAGCACGTCATCGCGGGAGCCGGTCAGGTCGGCGCCCAGGTCGCCCTGCTGCTGGCCGAACAGGGACACGAGGTCGTCCTGGTCAGCCGCTCAGGATCGGGGCCCGACGCCCGGGGAATCCGCAAGGTCGCCGCGGACGCGGCCGACCGGGAGCGGATGACCGAGCTGACCGGGGGAGCGGACGTCCTCTACAACTGCGTCAACCCGCCCTACCACCGCTGGGCGCAGGACTGGCCGCCGATGTCGCAGTCGCTGCTGGCCGCGGCGGAGAACAGCGGGGCGGGATACGTCATGCTCGGGAACCTCTACGTCTACGCCGCCCCTGAGCGCCCGATGCGGGAGGACGACCCGCTCGAACCGCCCAGCGCCAAGGGCGCCGTCCGGGTCCGTGTGTGGCGGGAGGCTCTGGCCGCGCACGAGGCGGGACGGGTCCGGGTGACCGAGGTGCGCGGATCTGACTACTTCGGTCCAGGCTGCCTGAGCCAGTCGCATCTGGGAGAGAGGTTCGTCCCCCAGATGCTCGGCGGCAAGCCGGTCCGCCTCGTCGGGGACCCGGACCAGCCGCACAGCTGGACCTACGTGCCCGACGTGGCCAGGGCCCTGGTGACGGCCGCGACCGACGACCGGTCCTGGGGGCGGGCGTGGCACGTCCCGACGACGGAGCCGATGTCGGCCGGCCAGGTCGCGGACCGGCTGTGCGCGCTGGCGGGCGTGCCGAACCCGGGGGTCAAGGCCATGCCCCACTGGATGATCCGCGCGGCCGGGCTCTTCTCCCCGATGCTCGGCGAGCTCGAGGAGCTGCGCTACCAGTTCGTCAGGCCCTTCGTCCTGGACTCGACCGACTTCCAGAAGGTCTTCGGCGTGACGCCGACCCCGATGGACGAGGCACTGACCGCCACGATCGCCTGGTGGCGCGACCGCCTGGCCTCGGCGGCGTGAACCGTGCGGCGTACGGCCGCGCCCCGGACCCGGCTCCGCGCTCCCCGGACGGCGCGGGGCGGAGTCCCGGACCCACCTCGGTGGCGCGGCCGTACGCTCTGGGCATGAAGATCGCCATGATCGGCCTCGGGGACATCGCGCGGAAGGCCTACCTTCCGGTGCTCGCCGCCACCCCCGGCCTCGACCTGCACCTGTGCACCCGCGACCGCGCCACCCTCGACCGCCTCGGCGACACCTACCGGATCGAGCGTCGTTTCACGTCGGTCGGCGAGGTGATCGGCGCCGGGATCGAGGCGGCCTTCGTGCATGTGGCGACCGACGCCCACACGGAGATCGTCGAGCCGTTGCTCAGGGCCGGTGTCCACGTCTACCTGGACAAGCCGATCGCCTCCACGCTGGAGGGCTCGGAACACCTGGTACGGCTGGCCCGCGAGCGGAACCTGTCGCTGTTCGTCGGCTTCAACCGCCGCAGGGCACCGGCGTACACGGCCCTGCTCGACCTGCCCCGCCACCTGGTCGTGATGGAGAAGAACCGGGAGAACCTCCCCGAGGACCCGCGCACCGCCGTCTTCGACGACTTCATCCACGTCGTGGACACCCTCAGATTCCTGGTGCCGGGACAGGTCGAGCACACCGGCGTCCGGGCCAGGGTCAGGAACGGCCTGCTCGAGCACGTGACGCTCGAGCTTTCCGGGGACGGCTTCACCGCCTTCGGGATCATGAACAGGGTGAGCGGCGCCGCGGAGGAGACCGTCGAGGTGATGGGCGGGGGAGCCAAGCGGCGGGTGGTCAACCTCGCCGACGTGGTCGACTACGCGGGCGCGGAGACGCTGACCCGCCGCGGCGACTGGGTGCCCGTCTCCCGCCAGCGCGGCATCGAGCGGGCCTGCCTTGAGTTCCTCGGCGCGGTCGGCTCGGGAACCCGCGTCGACGCGGAGGACGCCCTGGCCACCCACGCCCTCTGCGAGGACATCGTGGCCGCGTGCCTGGAGTGAGTCTTTCCACGACACGCATCGCAAGGTGTGTCGATGCCGGTTTTCCCGCTGAAGGTGGGAGACGATGCCAAGGGCGGTGAAAAGCCGTCTCATCCGATCTGTGGCAGTCGTCCGGTGTCCAACCCCCCCTGCACGGAGACGGGCCGTGACGTCATGGATTTCCATCAAGGGGGAGAAGTGACTGAGCGGAGTGCTCGATCGGGTGCCGCCCTGGCCGCGGCCTTTCTGGCGGTGATGTTGCTCAGCGGCTGCAACCCCGGCGCGCCGTCGGCCATGACGCCTCTGGCGAGCACGGCTCCGGCGGCCGGCGTTCCGGCGACCACCGCGCCCGCGGCCGAGGCTGAGGCCGGGGCCGGGGCCGCGCCGACCTCGGGACCCGAGTCTGCGGACACCACGCCCTGCCCGACCACCGGCAACACCAAGCGGTTCGCGAAGATCCGTTTCGCCCTGCACGCCGGGCTCGCACTGGGCGCCTTCCAGCGCTACATCTACAAGCCCCTGCGAGCGGGCGGGTTCAAGGCCGGGGCGGAGAAGCGCAAGCGCACCTTCGTGAAGGCCGCGGTGGCGGGGCTGTTCGCGATTCACGAGCTGAAGGTGGCCAAGAAGTTCGCCGAGGCCAACCCGACGCTGTGCCGGGGAGTGAAGGCAGTGAGCGGCACGTTCGCGTCCCTCACGAGCAAGCTGAAGGGCGGAAGCGCGACTCCGGAGGACCTCCAGGCCGCCCAGAACGCCTTCGGGGAGCTGCAGAAGCAGGCCACGAGCAACGGGTTCGGCTTCAAGGAGAAGAACGTCACCGTCCCGGGCGCGGGCTGAGCGCTTCGGAGAATGGGCCGGCCCGGATCCGGGAGAGGGTCCGGGCCGGCCCATTCCGGGTCCGGGAGGGGAGTTCGACGAACGGGCCGGTTCCTGATCCGGTGAGGAGTCTCAGGAAACGGGCCGATCCCGGGCTGGTAAGAGGTTCCCGGGAACGACCGGGTTCCGGGTCCGGTCAGTCAGATGAGGTTTTCGGACCGTTTCTGATCGCAAGCTGGGAAAGTCCCGCGCCGCGCACCCCGGCGGTACGTGACGCGGGACGGCTTCCCCGCGCAGGCCCCCGCTGTTAGCGCTGGGCGAGGTACTGTCGGCCCAGGTCGCGCAGACGCTCGTGGGCCGACTCGTAGACACCGCGCCCGCCCAGGTAGGCCTTGGGGAGCTTGGCGACCATCGTGTAGTTGCTGTCGCAGACGTTGCCGACCGGAGCCTCGCCGATCTGGCTGACCAGCTGGTAGGCGTCCAGGGTCTCCAGGCCGGTGACCTCGGAGGTCCAGGTGACCAGGTCGTGCTGGCTGATCCGGTAGGCGTCCTCAAGCGGGCGGGCCGAGCCGGTCGACATCAGGCTGTGGTCATCCTCGAGGCGCGGCCACGGGGTGGTGACGCCCTTGATCAGCTCGACCGCGACCACGGTGTTCATCGCCGACTCGATGGCCGTGCCGCACACCTCGCCATGGCCCTGGCGGGCGTGCCCGTCACCGACCGCGAACAGGCCGCCCTCGACGTTGACACCGAGGTAGACGGTCACGCCCGCGCGCAGCTCAGGGGTGTCCATGTTGCCACCGTGGGCGTCCGGGGTGATGGTCATCCGGGCCTCGGACGCGCCGGGCGCGACGCCGACCGTGCCGTGCATCGGGTCCAGCGGCAGCTCGACCGTGAAGTCGCTCTTGCGGGCGTGGTAGCGGGCGACGCCCGCCGCCACGTCGATGTCGTAGCGCCAGACGACCTCGTCGAGCGGCGGGGTGAGCATGGCGGTCGTGTGCGTGCCGGTCAGCGCCCCGAAGTGCGGGAACGTGGCCGACATCGCCCAGTCCCTGGCAGGCTCGATGGAGACGAAGTGCAGCGCGAGCGTGTCGCCGGGCTCGGCGCCCTCGACGTGGAAGGGGCCGGTGACGGGGTTCAGATAGGGGAACTCGCAGACCTGTGAGGGCAGGTCGTCGACGGAGCGGACCCGGCCGCCGAAGCAGTCCTCGGTGTACATCTCGAGGATCGTGCCGGGCTTGATGGTGCCGACGGCGGGCCTGCCGCCAAAGGTGTAGCTGAGGTCTTCGGGGGATGGCTTGTAGGAGACGACGTTCACCGCACACCCGCCCGGCTGAGGTTCGTTACCGAGTTGAGGAGAGCCGAGGTGAAGCCCTCTTCCACCTCGAGAAAGATTTCGAACATGTGCTCTGTCCTTGGTTATGTCGAGTAGGTGTGGCGGGGGGTGTGCGGCACGTCGTCGGTGTTACTTGAGGGGGGCGTCGTGCGACTCGCCCAGGGCGGCCAGCAGAGGGCGGCGGCCGTAGGCGTAGAAGGTGGCGAGCACCAGCAGGCCGATGGCGAGCCAGATGATTCCCACGAGCTGGGCCGCGATGCTGGCGTTGATCACCACGAAGACCAGGATCCCGAAGCCGATCAGCGGGGCGAGCAGGTGCCGCCACCAGTCACGGCTGCCGTTCCTGAAGAAGTAGTGGATGACCACCGACAGGTGCAGCGCGAGGAAGGCGGTCATCGCGCCGAAGTTGACGAGGCTGCTGATCAGCGCGATGCCGTCCTCGCGGTTGGCCAGGAAGAGCCCGACGGCCAGGGAGACGGCCGCGACGAGGATGGTGGCGTTGACCGGAACCTTGTTCTTCGGGTGGATCTTGGCGAGGAAGGCGGGCAGCTGGCGGTCGCGGGCCATGGCGTACAGCAGACGCGAGGTGGCGGCCTGGGCGACCAGGGAGTTGGCGAAGCCCCAGGCGATGGCGGTGGAGACGGCGGTCAGGATGCTGAGCCAGTGACCGCCCGCGAACTCGGCCATGTCGTAGAACGCGGTCCCGTTGGGGTCGCCGCCGCTCAGCAGCTGGCTGCGGTTCGGGGTGAGCAGTGCGCCGATCCAGGTCTGCACGATGAACAGCGCGCCCGCCAGGCCCAGCGCCGCGATCATCGACTGGCCGATCTTGCGGCTGTCGACCTTGCTCTCCTCGGCCAGCATGGAGATGCCGTCGAAGCCGAGGAAGGACAGCACCGCGACGGAGACCGCGCCGAAGGCCAGAGGCCAGCTGAACGTGTCGGAGTTGAATAGCGGAGTCAACGCGCCCGTCTGCGCCTTGCCCTGGAGCAGCGCGAACAGACCGATGAGGATGAAGATCGCGAGCACGATGAGCTCGGCGATCAGCATGTACCTCGTGATCTTCGCGGTCATCTGGATGCCCAGGTAGTTGACGACCGTGTTGAGGACCACGAACACGATCAGCCAGGCCCAGACCGGCAGGGGGACGAACGAGGCCATCGCCAGGCTGGCGATGAGATAGAGCAGGGCGGGGACGAGCACGTAGTCGAGCAGCATCGCCCATCCGGCCAGGAAGCCGACGGGGCCGACGATGCCCCGGCCCGCGTAGGTGTAGACCGACCCGGCCATCGGGAACGCCTTGGCCATCTGCGCGTAGGAGAACGCGGTGAAGGCCATCGCGACCATGCCGATGATGTAGGCGAGCGCGACCATGCCACCCGACGCCTGGAAGACACTGCCGAAGATGCCGAACGGCGCGATCGGGACCATGAAGATCAGGCCGTAGATGAGCAGATCGTTGAAGCTGAGGGACCTTCGGAGTTCTTGCCTGTAGCCGAACTGTTCCAGGGAGGGGTCAGTAGTCATGGAACGACTCCTAGAAGAGGTGTGCAGGCGTCACTTTAGGACGAATCTTTGAAAAGGAAAAGTTTGCAGAGGCAAGTTGTTAACGAACGATGTCGAAATCGAGACCATCCGCTCTGCCTATGTGGGCACCGCGCCGCACTCCGTGGTCCTGGAGTGTCAGGCGACCGCGCGCGGTGACGATGGAGGTACCGTCGGCGACCGCGTCAACCGCCGGGACGTAGAGAGTTCCCGCGCGCCTCGCGAGTGCTGCGAGCATCAGCACCGCCTCGTAACAGCCCTGGCCGTGCCCGTTGAGCAACGGCGCGTTTGATCCGAAACGGCGAGTGTAACGCTCTCCAAGACTCAGGCTGTCATCGGTGACGAGGCTGGAGAAATAGCCCATAGCGCCGTATAGCTCCCCGGTGTCGTCGCCACCGATGCCCAGCAGGCCATGCTCCTCAAGCGCCCCGCAGAGACGGGGGTAGCCCAGGCCCGCGGTGGTGTAGGCCCGGTTGAAGCTGACGAGGTCACTGCCGATCAGGCTGAGCAGCACGGCGTCCGGTCTGCTGGCGACCAGTTGCTCCATGACCTGGGGCAGGCCGAGCTTGCCGTACGGGATGTACTGCTCGCCGACCACCGTCGCGCCGCGCGCGGCGAGATGGCGGCGGGCCGCTCCGTGCACCAGGCGGGGCCAGATGTAGTCGTTGCCCAGCATGAACCATCTACGGGCGCGGCGCAGCTCGATCAGCCAGTCGAGCCCGGGCTTGAGCTGGCGGTCCGGCGTCTCGCCGAGGAAGTAGACGCCGGGAGCCTTGCCGCCGCCCTCGTAGGGCGGGGCGTAGACGAACGGCACCCCCCCGGCCAGGGCTCGCACGATCGCGATCCGGACGTCACTGCCGCAGGTACCGACCACAGCGTCGATCACACCGCTCCGCGCGAGCTCCCCGACCTCCGCGGCCACCTGCTCCGCGGGGCGGCCTCCGTCGAGGAGGACCAGCTCGATCGGCCTGCCGAGGATGCCACCCGCGATGTTCACCTCGTCGGAGGCGAGGACGGCGCAGTTGATCGCGCATGGTCCCACGAGCCCGAGCACCCCGGAGATGGGGACGACGAGTCCGACGCGCAGAGCGACCCCTTGGAGCAACTGTGCTTCCAAGGGCTCGATGACGGCTGTGATGGCTTCTGCCACATTGGAGAGTATCCTCCTAAAAGGACGGGTATGGCAGGCCCGTTACTTAGCCGGGATACAGACGGGAGCTTCACATGGTGACGACCGGGCTGGGATCCTCGCTCGCCTACTTGCTCAGCCGCGCTGAGCGTAGTGTCAACCGAGGGCTCGCCGCCGCGCTCACCGCGGAGGATGTCAGTGTCGAGCAGTGGCGCATCCTGCGCGCGCTCGCCGACGGCTGCGGCCACTCGATGGGTGATCTGGCCGAGGTCGTCCTGATGCCGCACCCGACGCTCACCAAGGCGATCGACCGGCTCATCGACCGGGCCCTGGTCTACCGCGGCCACGATCCGGCCGACCGCCGCAGGGTCGCCGTCTTCCTCGCCGACCGGGGAGCCGAGCTGCTCGATCGGGTCGAGGGGGCGGTCGCGGGGCACCACAGGACGATCGAGGCCGCCTACGGCACCGAGCGCACCGAACAGCTCATGGGCGAGCTCGAGCGCCTGGTCAGGGCTCTGGACGCGCCGATCGCCGAGCCGATCGCCGAGCGCGACGGCGCCGCCGTCCCCGCGCTGCGTTCCTGACGGTCCCGCACCGTCAGGGGAACGCGACGCCGCGTTCCCCACAGCTCGATCGTGTGTCCCGGTGCGGGCGCCGTCCGTCTCCTGAGAAGTCGCGACGGCCCGTACGGCCCGGCCCCCGAGGGGACCGGGCCTTTCTCGTGCCGGAGCGTCAAAGACGCAGTCCCCTCGCCCTGTGCGCCTCGGCGACCCGGCCGACGCCGACGGCGTGGGCGGCCTGGCGCAGGGTGAGCCCGCGCTCCGCCGACATCGCCGCGACCGTGTCGAAGCAGCCCCCGGCGAGTCCGCGCAGCCTGGTGCCTGCTCCCCCGATACCCCACGAGCGGGGCCCTGAGCTCGGCGTCCCCCCGAGGCGGGAGGCGATCACGCTGCCCGCGCCCGTCAGGATGTCCGGGATCACGACGGTCCCCGCGCCGGCGAGGATCGGGTCCGCGTCCGGCGTGACCGGGCCGTCCACCGCCTCGACGACCAGGCGGGCCCCGACGCCCGGAGCGTCCTGCGCCGTGATCGGGCTCGCCGGGGCCGCCAGGACGAGCACGTCCACGTCCAGCCCCAGCAGTTCCTCACGGGACAGGGTGTCCGCGTTGCGGTAGCCGTACACACCGCCTGTCTCCCGCGCCCACGCGCGCAGGCTCTCCACGTCCAGGCCGGAACGGTCGGCGACCGCGCCCGTGGCGTCGCAGAGCGCGACCACACGGCAGCCCTCGCCCGTCAGCCGCCGCGCGGTGAGCGAGCCGGTCTCGCCGAAGCCGTGCACCGCGACGGTACGGCCCGCGGGGGAGCCGGGCAGCGTCCCCAGGGCCCTCAGCACGGCGGCGCACGCGCCGGAGGAGGCTGCGGCGGCCTCGTCGGGGGAGTCGCCCGAGGCCGCGGAGCCACCGGCCACCGCGCCCGGCGCGGAGTAGCCCGTCTGCGCCGAGTAGCCGTCCGCGATCCACGCTGCGATCGAGGCGGTGGTCCGCTCGTCCGCGCCCGCGTCCGGGGCGGGGACGTCCCCTTCGGGGCCGATGATCGGCATGATCTCGTTGACGTAGCGCCGGGTCACCCGCTCGAGCTCCCAGGCGCTCAGCGAGGTGGGGTCGACGCGGACGCCACCCTTGGCGCCGCCGTACAGGACGCCCGCCAGCGCGTATTTCCAGGTCGTCCGCATCGCCAGCGCGGTGACCTCGTGGATGTCGGCGGAGGGCGCGAAGCGGATGCCGCCCCTGGCGGGGCCGAGAGTGGTGTTGTGCTGCACCCGGAAGCCCTGCAGGACATCCGTCCGGCCGTCCTCACGGAGAACCGGCACCGAGACGGTGAGCGAGCGGCGAGGGGTGGCGAGCATCGTGCGCAGGCCGTCATCCAGGCCGAGCAGGCCGGCCGCCTCGTCGAGGAGGAGCAGGGCGGAGTCGAGGGCCTGACGGCCTGCGCTGGTTTCCGGGCCGAGGCCCGGGCTGGTAAGACTGGTCGCCGGCGTCGTTGACGGCACCATGAGGGTCATGAAGGTGAACCTCCATCCGGTGAGCGGAGCGCCATTGCTCCACTCGTGGTGGTTTGTGATGATCAGAATATTTATGGGTCCTTTGCCGTGCCAAGCTGAATACGTTGCGGGCTGATGGCCGTTTTTTGTGCGTTTCCCTACTTTGAGGTGACAGATCGTTATCCGGCGGGGTTGTCGGGCAGAGTGGGAGCACACGCCGACATGGCGGGCGCCCGGCCGGGCGCCCGCCGTTCCGTAGTGGCTGAGGGGTTGACCGCCTCCCCTCCCCGAGGGGAGGAGATTCCTGCGGTCGCCCGCAGGGTTTCCTGTTTCACCGCCGGCCGCCCGCCCGAAAAGGATCTTTCGTTGGGGTCTTACACCAGCTCCGCAGGCGTTTCACCTCTCCGCCGGCCCGGCGGCGAGGGTGGAGCCGATCATGCGGGTGGCGGCTTGGTCATCGCCGCTACCGAACACATTACCGAAACCTGCGGCGTCGTACCGCGTTTCCTCCGGGCCCTGAAGGACCGGGTCTCCACGCTTAAGGAGTTTCGATGAACGTGCCGGAACTTGTGGTCGGGCCGCTGCTGCGTTACGTGGACGAGACGAGCGCCTCGATATGGGTGGAGACCAGCGGGCCGTGCGAGGTGACCGTCGAGGCCGGTGGCACGCGCTCGAGGGCGCTGACGTTCTCCGTGCACGGCCACCACTACGCGGTCGTTGACGTCACCGCTGAGGGGGCTTATGAGGTCCGTCTCGACGGGGAGGGCGTCTGGCCGCTGCCCGATCAGCCACCCAGCCGCATCCGGTTCCTCGGCCCCGGCGGCCCCAGAAAGGTGATGTTCGGCTCCTGTCGAACCAGCGTGCCGCACGACGCCCCGCACACCATCTCCCACGGGGTCGACGTCCTGCGCGCGTACGGCTGCAGCCTGAGGGACAGGCCCGAGGAGGAGTGGCCCGACATGCTCCTCCTGCTCGGCGACCAGGTCTACGCCGACGAGCCGTCCGTCGAGATGCTGGAGTTCATCAGGGGACGCAGGGACAGCGAGCCGAAGACCGAGATCGCTGACTTCGAGGAGTACGCCGAGCTGTACCGGGTCGCCTGGACCGACCCGGAGATCCGCTGGATCCTCTCGACGGTACCCAGTGCGATGATCTTCGACGACCACGACCTGCGGGACGACTTCAACACCTCCGCCTCGTGGCGGGAGAAGATGTCCAAGGTCTCGTGGTGGCCGCGGCGGGTGGTCTCCGGCCTCGGCGCCTACTGGGTTTACCAGCACCTGGGCAACATGTCACCGGCGGAGCGCTCCACCGACGAACTGCTCGGCAAGCTGTGCGCGGCGGCGGGCGACGGTGGTGAGATCCTCGACGCCTTCGCCGAGCACGCCTACGACGTCCCCGCCGACAGCAGGTGGAGCTACTCCCGCGACCTCGGCGGCACCCGTCTGATCATGCTCGACTCCCGCTGCGCCAGGCAGCTCACCCCCGGCGATCGGCGCATGATCGACCCGGTCGAGTGGGAGTGGCTCGTCGAACAGCTCGACAGGGGCGGCGCGGAACGTTTTGTGATCGGTACGTCGGTGCCGTTCCTGCTGCCCGCGGGCATCCACCACATCCAGAACTGGAACGAGGCCCTGGCGCAGGGGGCCTGGGGTGGGCGGGTCGCCCGCTGGTCGGAGGCCCTGCGCCAGGCCGTCGACCTGGAGCACTGGGCGGCCTTCCGCCGCTCCTTCGAGGATCTGTCCAGGCTGCTCGTGAGGGTGGGCAAGCCGGTGATCCTGCTCTCCGGCGACGTGCACTACTCCTACGTGGCCAAGGCAGAGGGGCTGCCCATCTACCAGCTTGTCTGCTCGCCGATCCGCAATCCGCTGAGCCGTACGCTCAGGCTGGCCAACATCGTCGCGCAGTTCGGCCTCGCCACGCTGGTCGGCGGCTGGCTGTCCCGCCTGGCGCGCATCCCCAGGCCGCCGTTCAGATGGCGGATCGTCAACGGCCCGTGGTTCTCGAACGCGGTGGCCAACCTGTCCCTGGACGAGACCCCGCCGTCGGTCCGCTGGGACACCGCGACCGTGGCCACGACCGGCGTCTCCGAGGTCGCGACGGTCCGGCTCACCGGCTGAGCGTCGGCTGCCGCGCCGGGGTCGGGACCTCCGGCGGCGCAGGTCTCCGCTCGCGAAAGCGCAGGGCACCCGCCAGGCCCAGCACGACGACGTACAGGATGACGGCGTCGGAGACGAGCGGGGCGATCCACGGGCGGTAGGTCTCGGCGATCCATTGGGTCAGTCCGGTCGGCTGGAGTCGCAGGAGGGCGGTCGCGCCCGGCAGGTAGACGAGGCCGGCGACGATTCCCCTGACGATCAGCGGCCCGTCGAGACGGCTGGCGGGCATGAGGGCGAGCAAGGGGAACAGCATCGCGTCGTACCAGGGGTGCTGCACCGGAGAGGTGAGCAGCCAGCACAGGCACCACGCGAGCGCGGGCCGTACGGCGGGCGGCCCCTGAGGCAGCCGCAGGCACAGCAGGAGACCGATGAGGAAGGCGGCGCCCAAGGCGAGCCGCCCTTCCAACGCCGACGGGTCCGCGCCCAGCCCCAGCGCGTCGGCGAGCACGCGCCACGGGTCGGCCAGTGAGCGGGCGCCGATCTTGCCCGCCACGTTCGCGAGCGCCTCGGGACCCTGGGTCGCGTACAGCGTGACCAGCGTCGCGAACGCGCCCATGCCCAGCGCGACGAGGGTGGTCGCGGACCGGCGGGCGGCCCAGGCCAGTCCGGCCCCCGCGAGGACGAACGGTGCCTTGACCGCGGCCGCGGCGCCGAGCAGCGCTCCCGCGACCAGGCCCGCGACCGGGCCGCCCCGGCGCAGGGCGAGGAGGGCGGCGACGAGGAAGAGCACCCCGAGACCGTCGATGTGACCGCCGAGCACCACGTGCCACAGCATCAGCGGGTTGAGGCTCCACAGCAGGTGGACGCGGACCCGCCGGTCGCGCTCCGGGCCCGCCAGTCTGTCGAGCACGAGGGCCGACAGCAGGAACGCCAGGCCGGTCATGACCTTGAAGGCGAAAACGGTCGCCGCCATGGAGTCGCCGCCGAGGCGTGAGGCCGCCATCTGCGCCCAGGTGGCCAGCGGGCCGTAGACGGAAGGCGTGTTGCGCCACGCCAGGGGGGTGAGGTCGCCGACCGGGTCGGCGATCCGGTGCAGCCAGGCCGGCGTCATCACGTACGGGTCGTGTCCCAGCGCGGCGATCCGCCCGTAGACCGCGTAGTTGAGCACGTCCGTCGACCCGGCGGGCGGTACGAGCGTGAGGGCGGCGACGGCGACCAGCGTGCCCGCGAGGAGGATTCCCCGCGCGGGACGCCACCTCCGGCGCAGCGCGTACAGCGCGGCGCCGACGCCCAGGCCGCCGACGATGACGGCCGTCCAGCTGAGCTGGACCACCGGTGTCTCGGGGGGATCGGCGCGAAAGAACCAGGGCGGGTCGCCCCCGCCGAGGTCGGGCACCGCCGCGGACGGCCCGAGGAGGGCGACGGCGAGCATGACCGCGATCGAGATGCCGATCATGACGAGTCCTGCGCGCCCGGCGAGCCGCGCGCGCAGGCGTGGCCTCCCGGCAGGTCCCGGCTCCGTCATCGGGGGAAGCGGACCGGTTCCAACCGACATCGACACCTGCCGAACCTCCAAGAGCCACCGGGACGGTCACGGCATCGCGACGGCCTGGCCGCACGGTCGCCGAGCCCGCCCCGCGATCGGCGGGCGTATGGCTGACACGTGGTCCGGGCGCCGGCCCACGATGAGGGGCCGGGGTCGCCGGTGGCTTCACGGGTGTCGTTCACCCGGTGTTGACGCGATGCTCACCTCCAGACTAGATCGTCCGGGCGGTGGGCGGTCCGTCGTTCGTCGGCGCGGCCGGGTTCGGCTCACCGCTCGCCGGACCGGCGCCGTCGAACCGCCGGGTTACCTCGCGTACTCCTTGAGGGCGTCGGCGAGCTGGTCGACGGCCCACACGAGGTCCTCCTCCGAGACCACGATGGGCGGGGCGAGGCGGATCGTCGAGCCGTGGGTGTCCTTGGCCAGGACGCCGCGGCGCATCAGCGCCTTGGAGATCTCCCGCCCGGTGGCGAGGGAGGGGTCGATGTCGACGCCCGCCCACAGGCCGCGGCCGCGCACGGTGACGACGCCCTGGCCGATCAGGCCACGCAGCCTCTCGTGCAGGACGGCGCCGAGTTCCCTGGCCCGCGCCTGGTACTCGCCGGTGTTGAGGATCTCGATGACCGCGTTGGCGACCGCGCAGGCGAGCGGGTTGCCGCCGAAGGTCGAGCCGTGCTGGCCGGGCTTGATGATGCCGAGCACGTCCTTGTTCGCGGTGATGGCCGAGACCGGGACGACGCCGCCGCCCAGGGCCTTGCCCAGCACGTAGATGTCCGGCACGACGCCCTCGTGGTCGCAGGCGAAGGTGTCCCCGGTACGGCCGAGCCCCGACTGGATCTCGTCGGCGATCATCAGGATGTTCTCCGCGGTGCACAGCTCGCGGACCTGGGTCAGGTAGCCGTCCGGCGGCACCAGCACGCCCGCCTCGCCCTGGATGGGCTCGACCAGCACCGCGACGGTGTTGGCGTCGACGGCCTCGCGGATCGCCTCGATCGAGCCGTACTTCACGATCTTGAAGCCGGGGGTGTACGGGCCGAAGTCGTCATGGGCGTCGGGGTCGGTGGAGAAGCTGATGATCGTGGTGGTGCGGCCGTGGAAGTTGTCCTCCATCACGATGATGTTGGCCTGCTCTGCCGCGACGCCCTTGACCTGGTAGCCCCACTTGCGAGCCACCTTGATCGCGGTCTCCACGGCCTCGGCGCCGGTGTTCATCGGCAGGACCATGTCCTTGCCGGTGAGGTCGCCCAGGCCGGCGGCGAAGGAGGCGAACTGGTCGTGGAAGAAGGCACGGCTGGTCAGGGTGAGCTTGCCGAGCTGCTCCTGCGCCGCTCCGATGATCTTCGGGTTGCCGTGGCCGAAGTTCAGCGAGGAGTAGCCGGACAGGCAGTCCAGGAACCGCTTGCCCTCCACGTCGGTCACCCAGGCGCCCTGCGCCTCGTGGATCACGATGGGAAGGGGGTGGTAGTTGTGTGCGCTTCGCTGTTCGCTGAGCTCGATGAACTCTTCTGTGCTCTTCATCCGCTTGTTCGCCGTTCCTTGGTTCGTGACCGTTATGCCTGCTTTATCCCCGAATTTCCAGTGTGCAGCATTTGGGTCCGCCGCCCGCTTTGCGTAGCTCGGACAGCTCGACGGGGACGACCTCGAGGCCGCGCCGCTTGAGCTCCAGCTGGAGGCCGGTCGCCTCCGTGTTGATCACCACGTGGGTGCCGTCGCTGACCGCGTTGAGTCCGAGCACGGTCGCGTCATCCTCGTTCGCGATGACGGCGTCGGGGAACAGGTTCCTGAGCACCTCCTGGCTCCCAGCCGAGAAGGCCCCTGGGAAGTATGCCACGTTATGTCCGTTTAGTGGGAAAAGGGCAGTGTCCAGGTGGTAGAAGCGGGGGTCCACCAGACGCAGCGAGACCACCGGGCGACCAAGGAACTCCTGGGCCTCACCGTGCGCGGCGACGTCGGTGCGGAAGCCCGTTCCGGCCAGCACCAGGTGGTCGAGCGTGAGGAAGTCGCCCTCGCCCTCGTTGGTGAACTCGGCCTCGCGCGCAGAGGAGTAGCCGTTCGCCGTGAACCACTCCAGGTAGGCGGGCCCCTCGGCGGCGCGCTCGGGATGCGTGAACCGCGCGCCGTAAACCCGGCCACCGACGACCAGCGCCCCGTTGGCGGCGAAGACCATGTCGGGCAGCCCCTCGACCGGGTCGATCAGGCTGACCCGGTGCCCGAGCTCCTCGTAGGCGCTCCTGAGCCCCTCCCACTGACGGATCGCGACCTCGCGGTCCGCGCCCGCCTCCGGGTCCATCCACGGGTTGATCGCGTACTCGACGGCGAAGTGGTCAGGCCGACACATGAGGTAATGCCTCATCATTAATAACCCCGTAAAGGACGTCGCGGTGAAGACTGCACCAGCCTAAGAACGGGGTTCACGCGGGCCAAGAGCCCGATCTTGCGCGTTGTCGCAGGTCTCTTGCATCTTTCAGGCGACGAACGGCGATTCGTTGCGCGAGGTGATCAGTGGGGCATCGATCAGCCGGGAGAGCACGATGGAGCTTTTCGTCCGTACCACGAACGGCTCGGAGGCGATGCGCTCGATCACCTGTTCCACGTGGCGTACGTCGGTGGCCCTGATGTGCAGCAGTGCGTCGGCCTCGCCGGTGATGGTGCACGCGGAGACCACCTCGGGGTGCCGGGAGACGGCGATCCCGATCTCGGACGGCGAGGTCTTGCCGGCGCAGAACAGCTCCACGTAGGCCTCCGTGGTCCAGCCGAGCGCCGCGGGCTCGACCCGCGCGGTGAATCCGGTGATCGCTCTTGTCTCGCGCAGCCGGTCGACCCGCCGTTTCACGGCCGACGCCGACAGGCCGACCCGATGCCCGATCTCCGCGTAGGTTGCGCGGGCGTCCTCGACGAGCGCCCCGATGATGTCACGATCCAACCGATCCAGTTCCACGCTGTTTTCTAACACAACGAGAGGGCCGCGACGGACGGTCGCGGCCCTCTCTGATGATCGAACACGGTGGATGCGGGGGGCGTTATCCCAGGTGACAGCCCTGATGACTCTCTGTACGGCGTTCAGGCCGTACCCGCTCGACACGATCGGCGCGGAGACCCAGGGCATGATCGGCTACTGGATGCTGCAGGCCCTGCAGAACGCGCTGCCGGGAC
>NZ_JBFBCE010000022.1:0-127798 GCF_040689595.1 Streptosporangium sp. NPDC051023
CGTCGCGCCCGCCCCCCCGCCCGCCCCCGCGCGGCGCCCGAGGCGGGCGCGGCCCTCCCCCGCGCCCGGGGCGCGCTCCCCCCGCCCCCCCCCGGCCCCCCCTCGGGCGCAAACGGAACAACGGGAAATGACAGGAAATATCGGGAAAACGCCAGGAAAACGATGGAGACATCGTGGAATGTCGAGGAACGCCGAAACACCGCCCCGGCGTCGAAGGACCGAGGCGGCGTGGCGGCGAAAAGATCAGCGCGTGGCGGACTCGATGTTGCCGCGGTAGGTGTTGATGACGCGAGACGCCTCGGCGAGCTCCTCGGACATACGCTGGAAAGCCGCACGGTAGTTCTGCCAGGCTTCGGTGAAACGCTGCGCTCCAGGACCGGTCCAGGCGGTGCCGACCTTGGCGGCCTCCCGGTCCAGAGCGGCCATGGTGGCTCTCACCTGGTCGGCCTGCTGGGTGAACTGGGTGGCCATCTGCTGCATTTCCGCGGGGTTGCCGCCGAGCAAGTTCTGGCTCATGCCAGTCTCCTTCGGGATCGGTGTCGGGGGGCTCACCAAACGAAATCACGATAGGCGAGTGGATCCAGGGGTACCCGGATTATGCCGAGCGGTTATGGATCTTCCCATACACATGGACCGGCTAACACCGCCGTTTGATGTAACTTTTTGCAATACGGGGGTTGTGAAGATGCGAGAGATCGTGATCGCGGGCCCCCAGACGGGGATCGGCTTCGCCGTGGCCTCCGCCCTCGCCGAACGAGAAGAGGGTCACCCGGCGCCGCGCGTGGGTGCGAACCAGCTGGGCGTCTCCCCGGGACCTCGCACGTCACCGGTCAGATCCCCCACGGCAACGGCGGCGTCCACCTCGACGGAGAGGAGCGCCCGGTTCCGGGCGGGGATCCACGTGGAGGCGCGGCCCAGTCCCGGCGAGCGGGAAGTGGAAGCGCGGCCCGATCCCAGCGGGCGGGAAAAGGCCGGGGAATTCCGATCCGGGCAGCCGGAAACCGGGCGTGCGCAATTCCAGTCCTGGCAGGCAGGACCCCGCTCTTCCCAGGCGCGAGGCGGCGCCTAAACTCCGTTGGAGGCCCGCCAGCCCCCGTTCGCATGTGATGAAGGGAACAACGCCGGTGCAGAAGGTCTTGGTCGCCAATCGTGGTGAGATCGCCGTACGGATTGTCCGCGCCTGCAGGGACGCGGGCCTGGCCAGTGTCGCGGTCTACGCCGAGCAGGACCTGGACGCCCTGCACGTCCAGCTCGCCGACGAGGCCCACGCGCTGGGCGGCCAGTCACCGGCAGAGACGTATCTGGACATCGCCAAGCTGCTGGCGGTCGCCGCGGCCAGCGGGGCGGACGCGGTGCATCCGGGGTACGGGTTCCTGGCCGAGAACGCCGCTTTCGCACAGGCGGTGATCGACGCGGGACTGACCTGGATCGGGCCGCCGCCGTCGGCGATCGTGGCACTGGGCGACAAGGTGCAGGCCCGGCACATCGCGCAGAAGGTCGGGGCGCCGCTGGTCGCCGGTACGGCCGAGCCGGTGAGCGGGGCCGCGGAGGTGGTGGAGTTCGCGAGCGAACACGGCCTGCCGATCGCGATCAAGGCCGCTTACGGCGGTGGCGGGCGTGGCTTGAAGGTGGCCCGCACGCTGGAGGAGATCCCGGAGCTGTTCGACAGCGCGGTGCGTGAGGCGGTCGCGGCGTTCGGCCGGGGTGAGTGTTTCGTCGAGCGCTATCTGGATCGGCCGCGGCATGTGGAGACCCAGTGCCTGGCCGACAAGCATGGTGCGGTGGTGGTGGTCTCCACCCGGGACTGCTCGTTGCAGCGCCGTCACCAGAAGCTGGTCGAGGAGGCGCCCGCGCCGTTCCTGTCCGAGGAGCAGATGGGGCTGTTGTACTCCTCGTCCAAGGCGATCCTGCGGGAGGCGGGGTACGTCGGGGCCGGAACCTGTGAGTTCCTGGTGGGGCAGGACGGCACGATCTCGTTCCTCGAGGTCAACACGCGGTTGCAGGTGGAGCATCCGGTCAGCGAGGAGGTGACCGGACTGGACCTCGTAGGGGAGATGTTCCGGGTCGCGGCCGGAGAGCCTCTGGGGTACGACGACCCGCCGGTGCGGGGGCACAGCATCGAGTTCCGGATCAACGCGGAGGACGCGGGGCGAGGATTCCTGCCCGCTCCGGGCACGATCACGGAGGTGCGGTGGCCGTCGGGGCCCGGGGTGCGGGTCGACGCCGGGTACGACGAGGGGATGACGGTGCCGGGGGCGTTCGACTCGCTCGTCGCCAAGGTGATCGTGACGGGGGCGGATCGGGGGCAGGCGCTGGCACGGTCGCGGCGAGCGCTGGCGGAGTTGCGCATCGAGGGGATGCCGACGGTCGCGGAGTTCCATCGGGTGGTGGTGGAAGAGGAGGCGTTCGTCGCTGCGTCGGGAGTGTTCGGGGTGCACACCCGGTGGATCGAGACCGAGTTCGTCAATCCGGTGCCGCCCTACTCGGGTCCGGTGGGAGAGGCGACCGGACCGGTGGGGCGGGAGCGCGTCACGGTCGAGGTTGGCGGCAAGCGGCTGGAGGTGGTGTTGCCGGCCGGGCTGGCCGCCGGGACCGGGTCCGCGGCCGGAGCCGGGGCAGGGGCAGGCGTGCGGGGACGCACGGGCCGCCGCGGTGGCGCCGGGCGGGCCGCGGTGGTGAGCGGGGACGGGCTGGTCAGCCCGATGCAGGGCACGATCGTGAAGGTCGCGGTGGCCGACGGGGATGTGGTCGCGGCGGGCGATGTGATCGTGGTGCTTGAGGCGATGAAGATGGAGCAGCCGTTGACCGCGCATCGGGCCGGAGTGGTGGCGGGGTTGAGCGCGGTGGTGGGGCAGAGCGTGACCGCGGGTGCGGCGATCTGCGACATCCAGGACAACTGACCGGGAGCGGGTCGGTGCGGTGAGCGGAAGGGCTCACCGGGCCGCGCTCCGCGTGGCGGAAAACAGCACAGATGCCTCCGGTGTGACGGAGGCGCGCTTCAAATGTCCCCGGTGCGGTGGAAAACGCCTCGCCGGGGTTCTGTCGCATGCCGGGTGAACAGATCACGCGGGAAGTGTGTCCGGCGGGTGGAGGCGGTGCTCGGTACGAAGTGGGAAGGGATACGGTCAGGAGGGGAACTCTGACGTCCACTCGCTCGTCCTTCAGGACGAAGGAGGCTTTCTGCCGTGACCACCAAGACCACAGCGCCAGGTCGCCTCGGTGCCGCGATCATCGCGTTGCTCGCCGGGCTGCTGGCCATCTTCATGATCGCGCCGGCGGCGAACGCCGCGGCGCCCGACCCGAACACGATCGCGTCAGGACTGAAGGACGGGGACCACTTCTACGTCGACCCCGCGGCGGGCGTTCCCGGCAACGCCAGCGACGCCATGCGCAGCGCCGTCGAGCAGACCTCCTCGGTCTATCTGGCGGTGTTGCCCGAAGGCTCGGTGACCAGTTCGTCCCAGGCGAGGACCCTGCTGAGCTCGGTCCGCAAGGATGTGGGCGGCAAGTCGACCATCCTGATCATGAGCGGCAAGACGCCGTTCGGGGTGTCCAACATCAAGGGTGTCGACGTTGACGAGCTGCTCGGCCGCGCCAAGACGAGCAGCAGCCCGACGGACAATGTGATCAGTTTCGTGAAGCTGGCGGACGACGCGGGCACGGGCGCCGGTGTCGGATCCAGCTCCTCCAGTTCTTCCGGTGGCTCCGGCGCGGGCGTGCTGGTCGGCATCCTGGTGCTGGCCGTGGCCGGTGGCCTGGGCATCTTCTTCTACTCCCGCAAGAAGAAGAAGCAGCGCGAGGCCCGTGAGGCCGCCGAGCTGGCCGCCGTCAAGCAGACGGTCGACGAGGACGTCACCAAGTTCGGTGAGGAGATCACCGACCTGGACACCGACGTCAAGCTTCTCGGCGACGGTTCGGAGCACCTGCAGGACTGGCAGCGCGCCCTCGACTCCTACGAGCGGGCCAAGGTGGAGCTGGCGGCGGTCAAGCGCCCCGACGAGCTCCGCGGCGTGACCACCGCGCTTGAGGAGGGCCGTTACGCCCTCGCCTGTGTGAAGGCCCGGGTGAACCATCAGCCGCTTCCCGCGCGGCGCTCGCCGTGCTTCTTCAACCCGCAGCACGGTCCCTCCGTCCGTGACGTCCGCTGGGCCCCGCCCGGCGGCGCGGTGCGTGACGTGCCCGCCTGCGCGGCCGACGCCGAGGCGGTCGAGCGCGGCTTCGAGCCGCAGACGCGCCAGGTCATGGTCGACGGCCACTACCGCCCGTACTACGACGCGGGCCCGGCCTACCAGCCGTACGCCTACGGCTACTACGGCGGCTTCGGCGACGTCATGAGCGCGATGCTCGTCGGCACCGTGATGGGAAGCGTGCTGAGCGGTGGCTGGGGCTACGGCGGTGGCTATGGCGGCTACGGCGCCGGTTACGAGCAGGGAGTCGCCGACAGTGGTGGCGGCAGCGACTTCGGTGGCGGCGGCGACTTCGGCGGCGGCGGCTGGGGTGACTTCGGCGGTGGCGGCGACTTCGGCGGAGGTGACTTCGGCGGCGGCGACTGGTAGTCGCACCGGTCATCGCTGACAGGTCCGGTGGTCACATCGGTTGAGAGCCAGGACGGGCGCGTTCCCCAAGGGGGACGCGCCCGTCGTCGTTCAGATGTTCCTCACACCAGGACCTCCGCCGCCCTCTGTCCCGGGCCGCTCCCCTGGATCGAAGGCTGCTTTCCCGGGTTCGGAGGCCGCCACGACCGCCCCGTTCTCGGACCCGGAGGTGACTCCATGACTACCGTCGCCGCTGGTTCGCCAGGTAGGAGAGGGCCTTGGCGAAGGAGGTGTCGCGGTCGCCGTTCAGTTCCTCGTCGCTGAGAACGCCGGGAACGGACAGGTGCGACGGGATGCCGGTCACGTCGAAGGATGTCCCGTCCCTGGTCAGGAAACGCTCGTTGGGCAGCGCGAAGCTCCACCCGTTGGGCAGCTTCCGCCACAGGAAGTCGGAGAAGGCTCCCTGGGTGTTCTCTCCGATCCGCTCAGGCCGGGGTGTCCGTCCCGTCATGGCCTGGGTGAAGGTCTCGCCCGCGCTGATGGTCAGGCTGCTGTTGACATCCTCCCCCGCCGGAAGGGCGGGGGATTCCAACGGCAACTACCCCACCAGGAGGAGGTCGCGTTGAGGTTCGCGGTTCACAGGCCCGGCAACCCGGTCGCCTCCCCGCGCATCCACCGCATGCCCCGCGGCAGTGTCTCTGACGTTCTTGGCCGCGTTGACGTCGGCGTTGTCCCGATGCCCGCAGGCGACGCAGCGGAACCGAGATTGGCTCTCTCTCGACTCGGCCGCGCGATGCCCGCAGGCGTTGCAGGTCTGCGACGTGTAACGCGGGTCGATCCTCCGGACGCGGCCGGGGGCCTTGTGCTCCAGCCGCGTCACGAGCCGCCCCCATCCGGCGGCGAGAACGCCCCGGTTGAGACCGGCCTTCTGCCGGACGCCGCCGCCCGGCTCGGCGAGGGTGCCCCTCGCCGAACGGGTCATGCCGGAGACCTTCAGGTCCTCGACGGCGATCACGTCGAACCCGCGGGCCAGACCGGTGCTGATCTTCTCGATCCAGTCCTTGCGCCGATCGGCCTCACGGGCCTTCAGCCTCGCGACGGCGGCCTTGACCCTGCCACGGCGCTTCGATCCGCGCCCGGCGCGGGCCAGCCTGCGCTGCAACCGCAGCAGCCGGGCCTTCTCGGCCTCACGCAGGCCGGGCACGTGAAGCAATTCCCCGGTGGACAGGGCGGCCGAGACGGCGACGCCCCGGTCCACCCCGACCGCCTCGCCCGTCCCGGGAGCGGGGACCGGTTCGGGAACGGCGGCGAAGGCGACATGCCAGCGCCCGGCACGGTCACGGGTGACGCGATAGGACCTCACCCCGCCGGGAACGGCGCGAGACCAGCGAAACCGCACCCAGCCGACCTTCGGGACCCTGACCTCACCCACCCGCCGCGACAGACGCCGCACATCGCCGGGCTTGACCGCGACGATGCGAAACCCCTCGCCCCGGCCGCGTCTGCGCCACACCGGCCGCCGGTGGGTCCTGCCGAAGAAGTTCGCCATGGCCTGGGCGAAATCCTTGAGCGCCTGCTGCTGCACGACGATCGACCCGGCCCTCAGCCAGCCGGACTCCGCCCTGGCCTCGATGAGCTGACGGCACTGCTCGGCGAACCCCGGAGCGTTTTTCCGGCCCGGTTTCCAGCAGGCGTGCTGCTCGACGGCGAGATTCCACACGAACCGGGCGTGCCCGCAGTGCTCGGCCAGCACCTGCTCCTGAGCAGGCGTCGGGGAGAGCCGGTAGCGGGACACGCCGATCAACCTACCGAACCCCACCGACAAAACCCGGAGATCACCATGCGGCATCGTTCCGCGCTTCCTCCCCGCCCTGAAGGACGGGGCATCCGCGCTGGAAGTGCCTGGTGGCGGCGTCCGGTCACATCTATGGGAAAGACGCTGCGAGAAACGTCGAAAAGCCGGATAGGCCCGGCAAAAGCGTGCAAGCAGCCGTCTAGCGGGATGCAATGATCCACTGACACGATCGGGACTGCTTTCAAGGAGGCTCCCGTGCGTCGTTCCGTTTCCCTGGCACTCCTCGCTGCGATCTTCGCGCTGTCAGGGCCCATGATCTCGCCCGCCCAGGCCGCGGCCGGGCCGTGCCGCCCTGGCCAGGGCGCCAACCTGCGCGGCAAGGACTTCACCAACGGCGCCCCGCTGCCCTACAGCCTGCGCTGTGCCGACCTGACCAAGGCGAAGCTGAACGGCGTCGAGCTCATCCAGAAGGATCTGACGGGAGCGATCCTGCGAGGTGCCGACCTCAGGCAGGCCAACCTCACCCAGGCCACCCTGAAGTACGCCGACCTGCGAGGCGCCAACCTCCGCGAGGCCGACCTCGGCCAGATGCACGCCGACCACGCCGACCTGCGCGACGCGATCCTGGTCGACGCCGAGGCCGGGCAGGCCGAGTTCCCGCACGCCAACCTGACCGGGGCCAAGCTGACTCGGGCCGTGCTCACCCAGGTCAACTTCGTCGGCGCCAAGCTGATCGACGCCGACCTCAACGAGAGCAGGCCCGGCCAGCTCAAGGCACGCAAGGCCGACTTCACCCGGGCCAAGCTGCACGAGGCCAAGATGGGGCAGTCCGACCTGGGGCACGCGACGTTCAACGACGCCGACCTGCGTGAGGCCGTGTTCGACCAGTCCGAACTGGACGGCGCCTCCTTCACCGGCGCCCTGGTCGACGACGCCTCCTTCATCCAGGCCGACGACGCGGACCTGACCGGCGCCAAGGGGACTCCAAAGGGCGTGGACGGGCTGCCGCTCACCGTGCCGACCCCCGTCAGCAGCCCCGCGGGCGGCGATGGGACGGAAACCCCCGCCGCCCAGCCCCCGAACTCCCGCAGCGGCCTGTCCATCGGGCTCATCATGGTCGTGCTCAGCGCCGTCGGCCTGGCGGTCACCGTGGTGATCTGGGGGGTCAGCGCCCAGCGGCGGACCCGGCGCAACGCCAAGTTCGCGCTCATGCGACGTGGCGCCGAGGAGGACATCACCCGCCTGGGCGAGGAGATCGACCAGCTCGACTACGAGTTCCAGGTCAGCGGGCGCGGCGGCATGACCGCCGACGGCGACTGGCGGCACGCCATCGACGCCTACGAGGCGGCCAAGAACGCGCTGGCTGTGGCCAGGCGCGAGGAGGAGCTGCACTTCGTGGCGCGTGCCGTACAGGACGGCAGGAACGCCCTGGGCCGGCTGCGGGCGAGGACGTCCCGCTGACACGCCCCCCGTCCCGTGCGCACCGCCACGACAGTCGTGACGGTGTGCACGGGACCGTACGGAAGGGACGGAGGTGGCTCCTCCGATAGAGGCGCGGGGCCGCATGGGAGAGACGGGGACGGCTTTCAGCCCTGGTGGCGGCCCAGGTGGTCGAGGAGGAGCTCGTTGACCTTGTCCGGGGCTTCCAGCTGCAACCAGTGGCCTGGGCCTTCGAGGCGTTCGTACCGCCACGGGCCGCTGACGTGCCCGGCCCCGTACCGGTCATCGCCTCCTCGGTGAGGAACCGGTCACCGGTGCTCCACACCCCCAGCGTGGGCGCCTGGATGGGGGGCAGGTCGAGAGGCGGCGCGACCAGGGTCTCCGGGCGGACACCGGTGCGGTAGACCGCCAGCCCGGCGCTGAGCGCCTCGGGGTCGCGCATGCGCTCGATGACCTCGTCGGCGTCGGGGTGCTCGGCCAGCATCTCGCGGGCGTTGCGGAAGTCGTTCTGGGTGAGCCACTGCTCGGCGATGCCGACGAACTGGAACAGCAGCATGTACCAGGACTTCTCCCGCTGCCGCCAGCCCGCGGCGGCCAGCGCGGCGGGATGGCCGACCGACAGGCAGGTGAGGCTGTTCACCCGCTCCGGCGCGACCGTGGCGAGGATCTGGACGAGCGCCGACCCCCAGTCGTGGCCCACCAGATGTGCCCGCTCGGCGCCGAACGCGTCGAGGACGGCGAGAAGGTCCCCGAGGTAGCGGTCGAGCTCGTAGTTCTCCAGCCCTGCGGGCTTGTCTGAGGCGCCGAACCCGCGCAGGTCCGGGACGATCGTGCGATATCCGGCCGCGTTCAGCGCGGCCACCTGGTGCCGCCAGCAGGCATGGGTGTCGGGATAGCCGTGCGCGAGCAGCACGGCGGGCCCCTCCCCGCTCACCTCGACATTGAGACCGATGCCGTTGACGTCGACACGCATCATGACACTCCGGGCGTCTGGGAGGGCCCGGCGCGGCAGGCGCCGGGCACTGCGAAAGCGCGGTGCGGGACACGAGGGGAACGCGGAGAGGGTGGGACCCCATTCCCCTGGTCAGATCCCGCTGGGGGTCATCGGCTGCATCAGGCGGCGGGCCGCCTCGGTGATGGAGCCGGACATCGAGGGGTAGACCGCGAAGGTGTGGGCGAGCTGGTCGACGGTGAGCCGCTGCTGGACGGCCACGGAGACCGCCAGGATCAGCTCGGACGCCCCAGGGGCGACCACGACGCCGCCGAGGATGATGCCGGTGTGCGGGCGGCAGAACAGCTTCACGAAGCCGTCGTTGAACCCCTGCATCTTGGCCCGGGCGTTTGTGGCCAGCGGCAGCTTGACGACGTTGGCCTCGACCGCGCCGGACTCGATCGCCTTCTGGGTGACGCCGACGGCGGCGATCTCGGGGTCGGTGAAGATGTTGGAGGCGACGGTGGCCAGGCGCAGCGGCTGTACGGCCTCGCCGAGCGCGTGCCAGACGGCGATCCGGCCCTGCATGGCGGCGACGGAGGCGAGCATCAGCACGCCGGTGCAGTCACCGGCCGCGTAGACGCCGGGCGCGGAGGTGCGGGAGACCTTGTCCACCTGGATGAACCCGCCCTGGTCGAGGGTGACCCCGGCCTCCTCAAGCCCGATGCCGGAGGTGTTGGGGATCATGCCGACCGTCATCAGGCAGTGGGTGCCCTCGGCCGTCCTGCCGTCCTCCAGCGTGACGACCACGCCGTCGGCGGTGCGCTTGACGGACTCGGCACGGGAACGGCCCATGACGTTCATCCCGCGGCGGCGGTAGACCTCCTCCAGGACCTCGGCGGCGTCGGCGTCCTCGTTGGGCATCATCCGGTCGCGCGAGGAGACGAGCGTGACCTCGGAGCCGAGCGAGCGGTAGGCGCCCGCGAACTCCGCGCCGGTGACGCCGGAACCGACCACGATGAGGTGCTCGGGCAGCTCCTCCAGGTCGTACATCTGGCGCCAGGTGAGGATGCGCTCACCGTCCGGCTCCGCGGAGGGCAGGATGCGTGGGGTCGCGCCGGTCGCCACGATCACGACGTCGGCCCTGATCGTCCGGTCCCCGACCCTGACCACCTGGGGGTCGACCAGCCGCCCCAAGCCCCGGACCACCTCGACCCCCTCGGCGGCGAGCCGCGCCGCGATGTCGGCGGACTGGGCCTGGGCCAGGTCCTTCACACGCGTGTTGACCAGCGGCATGTCGGCGATGACGCCGCCGACGTCACCGTCGGGGCCACCGGTGAAGTGCACGCCGAGCATGCTGGCGTCGAGAAGCGCCTGCTTTCTGACCGAGGTGGCGATCAGCGTCTTGGACGGCACGCAGTCGGTGAGGACGCAGGCCCCGCCGGGACCGTCCTGTTCGACCACGGTCACCTGTGCGCCAAGTTGCGCGGCCACCAGGGCCGCCTCGTATCCGCCGGGCCCGCCACCGATGATCACGATCCTCGTCACGTACCCCATTGTCCCGCATCTTTCGGACCAATCACTCGCTGGGTCCCCTCAAGTCACTCGCGGGGCCTCATCGGGCAACCTGGAAGTGGCCCCGGGAGGCCCGGCCGGCGATCAACCCGAGCCCGGTTCCGGGACCGGCGCCGGACCGGTTCACGACCGATTCCGAAGCCCGGCACCGAAACCGGAAGCGCGGCCGACACCGGGCCGACACCGATGACGAGATTGGAGACGGCACCGGGGACGAGATCAAAGACGGCATCGGGCCGTCACCGAGGCCGTCACCGGGAGCGGCGGGGATGATCGAGGACAAAGCAGACCGACACGACGTCGAAGCCACGTGAGCATCCGACAGATCTTGGATTAATGTTGGATGCCGTGCCTGTCTACGCCGCCTACGGCAGCAACATGGACCCGAAGCAGATGGCCCTGCGGGCCCCTCACTCCCCCATGCGGGGGTCGGGCTGGCTTCAGGGCTGGCGCCTCACGTTCGGCGGGAACGACCTCGGCTGGGAGGGCGCTCTCGCCACCATCGTAGAAGATCCTTTCGAACAGGTATTCGTCGTTCTCTACGACGTGCCCGAGTGGGACGAGACCTCTCTCGACCAGTGGGAGGGCGCGGTCCGCGGCCTCTACCACAAGGTCAGGCTCCGGGTGCAGACCCTGGAGGGCGAGGTCGTGGCCTGGTTCTACGTGATCGACGGCTACGAGGGCGGCCTGCCCTCCGCGCGCTATCTCGGCATCCTGGCCGAGGCCGCGGAGAAGGCGGGCGCGCCGGACGACTACGTCAAGGATCTGCGCGGCCGTCCCTGCACCTCCCTGGGAGGCTGACCGGGTTCGTCCCACTCCGGGGCCGCCCCCGTCGGGGCCGCCCCGCACGGGATCACCCACGCCGGGACCACCTCACGCGGGACCGCTCCACACCGGAACCGCCCCATACTGGGACCGCCTCAGCCGGGAAGCCGCCCGGCCCTTTCCGGTACCGGGAAACCGACCGGCTTCCCCGCCAGGGAAGCCGGCCGGCGCTGTCTTGCCTGCCCACCGATGGGCGGAATGACGAGTACGCTCGGTGAGGTGACCAACGACCCTTATGCACTCGCCGCCGACGCCGCGACCGCGCTGAAGAGCGCTGTCGGAGTCGACTCCTTCGACGTCGCACTGGTGATGGGTTCGGGCTGGGTTCCGGCCGCCGACGCCATCGGCGAGACGATCGCCGAGATCCCGGCGACCGATCTGCCTGGTTTCGCCCCGCCCGCCGTAGCGGGTCACGCGGGCACGATCCGTGCGGTGCGCGCCGAGTCGGGCAAGAACGCGCTGATCTTCCTGGGCCGTACCCACCTCTATGAGGGCCGTGGCGTCGACCCGGTCGTGCACGGCGTGCGGACCGCGATCAAGGCGGGCGCGGGCACGATCGTGCTGACCAATGCGGCCGGCGGCCTGCGCCCCGAGACCCAGCGGGTCGGCGAGGCGGTGCTGATCAGCGACCACATCAATCTGACCGGCGCCAGCCCGATCACCGGCGCGACCTTCGTGGACCTGACCGACCTCTACACCCCGCGCCTGCGCGACCTCGCCCGGGAGATCGAGCCGTCGATGGCCGAGGGCGTCTACGTGGCCTTCCGCGGCCCGACCTACGAGACGCCCGCCGAGGTCCGCATGTGCAGGATCCTCGGCGGTGACATGGTCGGCATGTCGACGGCGCTGGAGGCCATCGCGGCCCGGGAGGGCGGCGCGGACGTGCTCGGCGTCTCCCTGGTCACCAACCCGGGCGCGGGCCTGGTCGGCGAACCGCTCAACCACGAGGAGGTGCTGGCGGTCGGCCGTGCCACCGCCGCGCGCATGGGCGACCTGCTCTCCAAAGTCGTCGGCAAGCTGTAAAACAGCCGTGAGGGCGGCGGGCGGCCCGGCTGGGCGGTCGTGTCGCGCGCGTGAGCGAGAGGTGACGATGAGCAGCGATCTTGTACGGCTCGCGCGGTCCTGGCTGGCCCAGGACCCCGACCAGGAGACCCGGACCGAGCTGACCGCGCTCCTCGAACAGCTCCCGGAGAGCGGCGACGCGTTGCGTGAGCGGTTCCACGGCAAGCTGGAGTTCGGCACGGCGGGACTGCGCGGCGAGCTCGGCGCGGGTCCCAACCGGATGAACCGGGTCACCGTCATGCGCGCGGCCGCCGGGCTCGCCGGGGTCCTCGGGCCAGGCAGGCATGTCGTGATCGGCTACGACGCCCGGCACAAGTCCGACGTCTTCGCCCGCGACACCGCCGCCGTGCTCACCGGCGCCGGGCTGCGGGCGTCCGTGCTTCCCGGGCCGCTGCCGACCCCGGTGCTGGCCTTCGCCGTACGGCATCTCGGCGCGGACGCGGGCGTGACCGTCACCGCCAGCCACAACCCGCCCCGCGACAACGGCTACAAGGTCTACTGGGGCGACGGTTCGCAGATCGTGCCGCCGGTCGACGCGGAGATCTCCGCCGCGATCGACGCCGTCGGCCCGGTGTCCGGGCTGCCGCTCGGCTCCGGGTGGACCGAGCTGAACGACGACGTCGTGGCCGCCTATCTGGCGGCGGTTACGGCACTACCGCTGGGCGGCGACCGTGGGCTTCGGGTGGCCTACACCCCGCTGCACGGTGTCGGCGGCGCCCTGGCGACCCGTGCCTTCCTGACGGCCGGGTTCGACGCCCCGGCGATCGTCGAGGCCCAGGCCGCCCCCGATCCGGACTTCCCGACCGTCGCCTTCCCCAATCCCGAGGAACCCGGCGCGATGGACCTCGCGCTCGAGCTGGCCCGGCGGATCGACGCGGACATCGTGCTGGCCAACGACCCCGACGCCGACCGGTGCGCGGTTGGCGTGCGCCTGCCCGGCGGGGGCCATCGGATGCTGACCGGTGACGAGGTCGGCTCGCTCCTCGGCGAGCATGTGATCCGGCAGACCTCGGGCGAGGGACGCCTGGTGGCCACGACGATCGTCTCCTCCTCGCTTCTCGGCAAGATCGCCGCCGCGCACGGCGTGCGCTACGCCGAGACTCTCACCGGCTTCAAGTGGATCATGAAGGCCGGAGAGGGGCTGGTCTTCGGCTACGAGGAGGCCCTGGGGTACAGCGTCGGTAACGGTGACGACCGGGGGGTGGCCCTGCCCGTCCACGACAAGGACGGCATCGGCGCGGCGCTGACCGTCGCCGGGCTAGCCGCCCAGGCCAGGTCGCGGGGGCGCACCCTGCTCGACCTCCTCGACGACCAGGCCCGCGAGTACGGCCTGCACTCCACCTCGCAACTGTCCGTCAGGGTCGACGACCTGTCGCTGATCACGGACGCGATGGCCGGGCTACGCGCCGCCCCGCCGGTCGAGCTGGGCGGTCGCAAGGTGGAGTCCGCGGACGACCTGAGCGAGGGCGCGGACGGCCTGCCTCCGACCGACGGCCTGCGCTACCGGCTTTCCGGCGGTGCCCGGGTCGTGGTCCGCCCGTCGGGTACCGAGCCCAAGCTCAAGTGCTACCTGGAGGTCGTCGTCCCGGTCGAGGGGGAGGTCTCCGAGGCCAGCGCGCAGGCCGTACGCGACCTCGACGCCCTGAAGGACGACCTCTCGGCCGCCCTCGGCCTGTAAGCACCGGTACGGCGACCGGAGACGTCCCGGGCCACGCGCCGCTCGAAGGCGCCGGGCACGTCTCTGTCACCGCTCGCCGTACCGGCGCCCGGGACGACACCACGGTCCGGGGAGGACACTCGGCCCCCGACGACACCACGGCCCCAGGAAGAACACTCGGCCTCCGACGACACCACGGTCCGGGGAAGACCGGGCCCTGCTACGCGGCGGGATCGGCGAGCAGGTCGTGGATGGCGCGTTCGATGAAGGCGTTGTCCGCCGGGTTCGCGCCGCGCCCCGCCAGGTGGCCCCAGACTCCGGGGATCACCCGGACCTCACCTCCGGGGATGTGCGTGCCCGCCCACTGCTCGTCCTCCGGCGGGAAGTACAGGTCCTTCTCCGCGGGCACGGCCAGCAACCGCGCCCTGATGGAGCCGAGCGCGCTCTCCAGCTTCCCGCCGTGTCCCGGGGTGACGCCGACGTCGGCGTGCTCCCACGCGCCGAGCATGGCGAGCAGGTCGTTGGCGTCGTGGGCCAGGAAGGTGGCCTCCCACCAGTTGGCGACGAAGTCCTCCAGCGAGGAGAAGCCCAGCTCACGCCAGCGTTCCTGCCAATAGAAGGCCTGCGAGAACCCCCAGCCCGCGTAGACCCTGGCGAAAGCGCGCAGCCCCGTGACGGGCGGCCGCTCGTACGCCCCGCCGTCGAAGCGGGCGTCCGCGGTCAGCGCGGCGCGCAGGCCCATGAGGAAGACGATGTTGTGCTGCGACGTGCGCGGGGACCCGCAGAACGGCAGTGCCCGCGCGACCATGTCCGGGTGGCTGACCGCCCACTGGTAGGTCTGCGCCGCCCCCATTGACCAGCCGAGGACCAGCTGGAGCCGTTCGATCCCGAACTCCCCGGTGACCAGGCGGTGCTGGGCGTTGACGTTGTCCCTGATGGACAGCCGCGGGAAGTGAGCGGCGTCGTAGGGGGCGGGGGTGTTCGACGGGGAGGAGGACAGCCCGTTACCGAACATGTTGGGCACGATGACGAAGTAGCGGTCGGTGTCAAGCGCGCGTCCGGGTCCGATCAACCACTCGTTGTTCACGTGCGTGTCGGCGTACGCCGTCGGATAGAGGATGGCGTTCGAGCGGTCGGGCGCGAGCGAGCCGTAGGTCTGGTAGGCCAGCCGGGCGGGTCGCAGGGTCGCGCCGCCCTCCAGCGTGAAGTCGGGCAGTTCGAGAAACTTGACTGTCACGGTCGTTGTCTCCTTCGAGTCGGGTGAGGGGCACGGGGGCGGTGAGATCCGCGGCGACGGCGAGGTCCGTCCCCGGTCATCGGGTCAGATCCGCGGCGGTGACGGGACTCGCCCCGGTCATCGGGTGAGGTCCACCGCATCGGCGAGATCCGTCCCCGGTCGGCGGAGCCTGGCGGCCAGGGCGAACAGCGACCGTTCCCGGCCAGGCGCGCAGACCAGTTGCAGGCCCACGGGAAGCCCGTCGACCGTCCCCGCGGGGACGCTCAGCGCGGGCAGGCCCAGGAGGTTCCACGGGCTGGTCAGGCCGAGGAGCGCGACGCGGACCATGATCTGCCTGCCGTCGACGTCCACCTGCCGCTCCCCGAGCCGAGGGGCGATGACGGGTACGGTCGGCAAGGCGAGCACGTCGAACCGGCGGAACAGCGCGGCCAGTTCCGCGTTGAGCCGCTCCCGCTCCTCAAGGGCGCGGACGTAGTGCCATCCCTCCGTACGGCCCGCGTCGCGCAGCCGTTCCAGCACCTCGGGGTCGAACAGATGCGGGGCACGCGCGACCCGCTCCGCGTGCACCGCGTAGACCTCACTGTCCTGGATCGCGGCGAACGCCACGGCCGCGGCCTCCGCGCCGGGGAAGTCGATCTCCTCTCCCCCGCGGGCGGCCCCGTCGGCGAGCATGGCCTCCAGGGTCTCCCGCGCGACCTCCTCGACCGCCTTGCCCGTCACGACCAGCGACCCGGGGCGGATCCAGGCCACCCTCGGCACCGGGTCCCCCTCGAGGTGCCCGTCCTGGGGCAGGCCCGCGAGAACGTGGTAGGCGGTCCGGCAGTCGTCGGCCGTGGCCGCCAGCACCCCCACGTGGTCGAGCGAACGGGACAGCGGGAACACCCCGCCCACCGGGATCGCCCCGTAAGCCGGTTTGAAGCCCGCGATGCCGCACAGCGCGGCCGGTATCCGGATGGAACCGCCGGTGTCGGTGCCCAGCGCGAGCGGCACCATGCCCGCGGCGACCGCGGCCGCGCTGCCTCCGCTGGATCCTCCGGACATCCGCGCAGGGTCGGCCGGATTGCGTGAGGGGCCGTCCGCGGAACGGTCTCCCGTCGGGCCGTAGGCGAACTCGTGGGTCCCGGTCTTGCCGACGACGATCGCGCCCGCGCCGCGAAGCGCCGTGACGCACTCGGCGTCGCCGTCCGGCACCCGGTCGGCGAGGTGCGCCGAGCCCACCCGTCCGGGAAGTCGCGCCACGTCGATGTTGTCCTTGACGGCGACCGGTATGCCGTGCAGCGGCCCCCGGTCGACGCCCGCGGTGAGCTCGCCGTCCGCGTGCCGGGCGGCGGCGAGCGCGCCCGCCTTGTCGACCGTGACGAAGGCGCCCAACCCCCTGTCCAGCTCCTCCACGGCGGCCAGTGACTGCTCGGTCAGGTCGACCGCGCTGAGCACGCGCTCACGCAGCATCAGGGCCAGATCGGCCAGGGTGTGGCCGGTGAAGAACCCGCTGTTCCGACCGGCGACATCCGATGTCGTCATCACACTCACCCTCCGTTGAATCCGGGAATCAGTCCCAGCCCCGGCACGATCGTCACGCCGCAGATCGTCATCGCCATGACGTAGCCGGTGAAGGGATGGCAGTACTTCGGTACGCGCCGCGCCAGGACCGCCCCCAGGGGTGGTCCGATGAGGGCGCCCAGGACGGCGCCCGCGACGACGGACTGGGCGGTGCCCCCGTAGGTGAGCACCGTCGCGGGCGCGATCGAAACGATCGGGATGAACGTCGGGTACCAGCCCAGGCGTATCCAGCGCCCGCGCCAGAGCGTCACCCCGATCGCGGCGCTGAGCAGTTGCGCGGCGAGCACGTGGAAGAGCAGGCCCGAGCCGTACACGGACAGCGCCGGGTCGAGCAGGTGACCGAGCAGCACCCCGGCCAGGAGGCCCGCGCTCGCCAGCTCGTTGCCGTTGAAGGGCGCCTCGGTGAAGTCCGCGAGGATCCTGCGCAGGGTCCAGACGGGCCCGTACCCGTGCCCCACGCCCGGCTCCGGCGTGCCCGGCGAGGGTGGCGGGGACGGCGAACCAGGTGTCACGGCCGTAGCGGAAACCGCGGCCGGTGAGCCGGGGAGCGGCCCCTCCCCCGCCGGGACCTGTTCCCCGGGCGTCCGGCCGGGTATCCAGGGCAGCACCCGGCAGATGGCGAGCCCGGCCAGCGCGCTGACCCACATCCCGGTGGTGGCCGCGACCATCCCCGACAGGCCGAGCGGGACGCAGACGGTGTCGAAGACCAGCAGGGCCACCGGCGTGGTGAGCAGCCCGCCGAGCGCCGCGCCGGTGAGCGCGACCGGCCAGCCCGTCCCGTACATCAGCACGACGACCGGGGAGAGCGAGACGAAGGAGACGAACGTCGGCTGCCAGGTCCCGGTGGCGGGGATCACCCATCCCCACACCAGGTTGCCGAAGACGACCCCGAGCAGGGCGCTGGCCGTCATCCACGGCCACACCCCCAGCCCGCAGCAGATGTCGAAGCCCCTCCAGCGCCTGCCGCGTAGGTAGGCCCAGTGGGCGAGCGCGCCACCGAGCAGCATGAGCAGGCCCCCGAGCGTGCTCTTGTAGAACTGGGCGTCGGTGGTGTCGGAGAGGATCCAGGTCAGGAACGAGGGCACGTGGCCGTAGTCGTGGACCCACCCCTGGAAGGTCGCGGGCGCGTCGAACCCGGTCGAGGCGAGGCCGGCGAGCAGCGCCGCGAGCAGAAGGGTCGCGGTCACCGTCCCCGTGGCCGCCGCGTACGCCGCGATGTGCCGCCTCGGGGAACCTGAGCGCTGAGTGGCGGTCATGGCCGTCCCTTCCGTTCAGCGCGGCAGCGCCGAGCCGCCCCGATAGCCGAGCATGGTGTCGTAGAGGTCGGTCCTGCGGTCCCTGATCAGGTCGTTGAGCTCGTTCCAGATCGGCGCGCTGCGCGCGGAGACCAGGTCCACGTCGGCGAACAGGATCTCCTCCTCCTCGGGGCCCGCGACGGCGCCGAGCGGCCAGCCGTTCGTACCCGCGATCACCGAACAGCCGAGGAACCTCGCCCCGCGCTCCGCGCCGACGCGGTCGGCGGCGGCGATGAACACGTTGTTGACGTGGGCGGCGGTCATCGTCAGGTAGGTGGCCATGCACTTGCCCGTCTCGTCGAACAGCGGCGGCGGGGTCCACACCCAGTTGTTGACGCTGCAGATGATGTCGGCGCCCTGCTGGGCCAGCAGCCGGGGGACCTCGGGGAACCAGATGTCCCAGCAGATCAGGAGCCCGATGCGGCCGATCGGCGTGTCGAAGACCGGGTATCCCTCGTCTCCGGGGGTGAACCACAGCTTCTCCCGGTACCACAGGTGCGTCTTGCGGTACCGGCCGATGTAGCCGTCGGGACCGACCAGGATCGCGGTGTCGTACAGGCGCGGCCCGTCACGCTCCGCCAGGCCCGTGACGACGTACACGCCGTGCTCGCGGGCGAAGGCCTCCCAGGCCGTCACGGTCTCGCCGCCGGGAACCGGCTCGGCGTGCGCGTACGCCTCGGCGCGGGTCTCGAAGGAGTATCCGGTGCTCGCCAGTTCCGGCAGCACCACCAGGTCCGCACCGCCCTCGACGGCCCTGGTCGCGAACCGGACGGCCCGCTCCAGGTTGGTCTCGCGCCGGTCGACCCCGACCTGCGGGTCGAGCTGGACCACCGCGACGCGGACGGGGCTCACGGGCCTCGGCGGGAGTGTCTCCTCGATCTGGTGGCTGTGGTCTTCGGTCATCTCTGCCTCCTCTTCGCCTTCGCCGTACGGCCGGGCGCAGAGCTTGGAGCGTTTGCACAAACGTTTGGGCAATGTGTCGACGATCACACAAACGTTTGGGCCAATGGTTTGGGTATCATGCGATGGAGAAACGCCTCCCGTCAAGGTTCGGCAGGCGCGTCCCCGGAAGAAGCCCCGGGGAAAGCACGGGAGAAGGGCGGGCACGCCATGGCGGGCAGGGCGAGACCGACGACGCTCCAGGCGATCGCGGACCAGCTGGGTCTGCACGTCTCCACCGTCTCCCGGGTGCTCAACGGCCCGTCGGGCGAGGGCGGCCGGGCCGCGTCGAGCCGTACGGCCCAGCGCATCCGCGCGCTGGCCGATGACCTCGGCTACCGGCCTAACCCGTACGCCACGAGCCTGCGGACGCGGCGGAGCAACCTCGTCGGCGTGCTGGTCCCCCGCCTTTCCGACATCGTGCTGGCCTACGTCTACGAGGGCATCGAGGAGGCCGCTGCCGAGCACGGGCTGTCGACGTTCGTAATGAACACCCAGGACGACGAGCGCACCCAGGAGGCGCGCGCCACCATGGCGCTCGACCGGCGGGTGGACGGGCTGATCTTCGCCGACGGCCGTGAGGGCACCGGCCTGTTCGACCGCGTCGCAGCGCGGGAGACGCCCTTCGTGCTGGTCAACCGCCATGTCGGCGGCCATCCGGCGATCACCTGCGACGACCACCTCGGCGGGCGGCTGGTGGCCGAGCACTTTCTTGAGCGGGGATACGAGAACGTCGCCGTGATAGCGGGCCCCTCCTACGCCAGCACCGCCGTCGACCGCGCCGCGGGCTTCGTCGACCGCTACCGGGAGGCGGGGATCGTCATCCCCGATGACATGGTGGTCGAGTCCACCTTCGACACCGCGGGCGGCAGGAGGGCCGCCGAGACGATCCTGCGCGGCGGGAACGTCCCCACCGCGATCTTCGCCGTCAACGACTTCGCCGCCATCGGCGCCTCAGGATGCGCCCGCGACCACGGCCTGCTGACCGGCACGGACATCGCGATCGCGGGCTTCAACGACACACCGCTGGCCGCGGAGCTGCCCGTGCCGCTCACCTCGGTCCGCACCCCGATGCACGAGATGGGACGCGAGGCGGTGGAGATGCTCCTGCGCCTGCTCTCCGGCAAGGCAGCCGAGTCGAGGCGCCTGCCCCCCACCCTCGTCGTCCGGAAGTCAAGCCTCCTCGCCTGACCGCTCCCAGCCCCGACCTCAGACGAGGAAGGCGGCGACCACCGCGACGGCCGCGACCGCCAGGGCCGCCAGGGTGGTCGGAGCCCAGGCCACCTTGACCGTCCCCGGGTCGGGCAGGGTGCCCGCGATGCCGGGCGTGACCCGTTTCGCGGATTCGGCGCGCTCAGTGATCTGCTCGGCCACCCAGTCGGCGTGGGTCTTGCCCGCCATGGCCTCCGCCGCTGCCTGCTCCGCCTTCGAGCGCACGGGCTCGGTCCTGAAACGGCCCCCCGCGCGTGGAGGGCTGCTCCTGCGCATGGCCGCCATCCGCTCACGACCGGAGGTCTGCGGCGTCCAGCAGCGGACGCTCCGCCCCCCGGAGGTGATCGTGATCGAGTGGGAGACGGTGACCTCGTCAACCAGGCGCCATGGCACGAAGGTGTTCCTGAGCGGGTTGCGGACCAGCACGCCGTCCTCGGCGAGGACGACCGCGGGGCGCAGGCAGGTGACGAAGACCAGCGCGGTCAGTACGGCCAGCACCGCCGCCGCAACCATCGAGGACGGCCCGTTGTAGCGGACGACCAGGTCGACCGCGTTGAACGCGGCGAAGGCCATCCAGATCCAGCCGAGAACCTGCGCGGCCCTCGACCGGAACACCTGCCTCATCGCGCCGCCCCCACTTCCACAGCCCCGTTCACGCCTGCCACTTGAGCTGCGCGAAGCCGGGCTTGATGACGCCGTTGATGAGCGCCAGCCGTTCGTCGAACGGCAGGAACGCCGACTTCATGGCGTTGATGGTGAACCACTGCAGGTCGTCCCAGCCGTAGCCGAACGCCTCCGACAGCTTGGCGAACTCCTCGGAGACGGAGGTGCCGCTCATCAGCCGGTTGTCGGTGTTGACCGTGACCCGGAAGTTCAGCGCCCGCAGCAGCCCGATCGGGTGCTCGGCGATGGAGGGGGCGGCACCGGTCTGCAGGTTCGACGTCGGGCACATCTCCAGCGGGATGCGCTTGTCGCGGACGTAGGCCGCCAGGCGGCCGAGCTTGGCCTGCCCGTCCTCGGAGACCGCGATGTCGTCGATGATCCGGACCCCGTGGCCGAGCCGGTCCGCGCCGCACCACTGGATCGCCTGCCAGATCGACGGCAGGCCGAAGGCCTCACCGGCGTGGATGGTGAAGTGGGCGTTCTCCCGCTGGAGGTACTCGAAGGCGTCGAGATGACGGGTCGGCGGGTAGCCCGCCTCCGCCCCGGCGATGTCGAAGCCGGCCACGCCGACATCGCGGTATCGAACGGCCAGCTCGGCGATCTCCATGGACCTGGCCTGGTGGCGCATCGCGGTGAGCAGGGTGCCCACCTTGATCCCCCGCCCCTCCGAGCCGACCCTGAACCCCTCCAGCACGGCCTCGATCACCTCTTCGAGGCTCAGGCCCGCCGAGGTGTGCTGCTCGGGCGCGTAACGCACCTCGGCGTAGACCATGCCGTCGGCCGCCAGGTCCTCCGCGCACTCGGCGGCGACCCGTACCAGGGCTTCGCGCGTCTGCATGACGCCAACCGTGTGATCGAAGGTCTCGAGGTAGCGCTCAAGGGAGCCTGAGTCGGACGCGTCCCGGAACCAGGTACGCAGGGCGGCGGCGTCCGTCGTGGGCAGCTTGTCGTATCCCGACTCGCTCGCCAGCTCGATGATCGTTTCCGGCCGCAAACCACCGTCGAGGTGGTCGTGGAGCAACACCTTGGGAGCCCGGCGGATCTCCTCAAGAGCGAGTGGCTGACTCATCTCATCATCCTAGACGGGTGGTTCAGGAGTGACGGCAACGCCGCTGCGACCGCCTCTGGGCGATTCGCAAAACGGCCGTACCGGACGATCCGGTCAGGCGAGGCAGGTGCCGGATGAGCCGGTCAGGCGGGGCGGTTGTGGTAGGCGGCCAGGAGCCACCTGCTGTCATTGCCCGTCATGATCTTTCCTTTTCCGATGCCTGTGATGGCTTCTGTTGCGTGACGGCTGTTCTGTAATGGCTGTTCGATGGCGTGATGTGAGCCGGTGATGCGGCTCGCCGGTACATACCGAGCGCCCAGACGAACTCATCGCCGCCGCGATGACTTGCCGGCCGCAGACCGGTGTGTACCGGCGAAGGGGACAGGTGATCACAGCCCTTCACCCTGCCCGTTTCCACGACCATGACCGTCGGATTCACAATCGAACCCGGTTCGACACAGCCCGAGCTGTCGGCCTCCGGACAGACATCACGAGAATGTAGCATTCTGTGCATTATCAAATACGCAGAGTTACATTTGGCGTTGGTCCGTCGCACATTCCGCGAGGAATCCACCCGGACAGGAGGACGTGACATGGTGGACAAGACCTCATTGGCGCGACCCGCAGACCGGTTTCCCATCGGTCCGCCAGGACGTACGGTCCCGGTGTCGACGGACGCTCCAACGCCAGGTCGCCCCTGGGGCATGGACCACGCCGTCGTCTCTGTCCCGCTGCCCCGTCTCGGCAAGCACGAAAGGCCGACCAGCACCTACACCAGTTCCAAGCCCACCAAGTACAACGTGGACGGGAAAGTCGAGTCAGACGCCCCGGAACGGCAAGGGGCAGGGGCAGGCAACCTACAGCGGTCTGCATGCGGACATCAGACCGTTGAAAGCGTGTTGCAGGCGGTCGGCCTGTTAATGGCATCACAAACCCCCAACAGGCCGCACGGTTCACACCATCACGCAGGAGATCCCGATGAACCGCACCATCCGCACCCTGCTCGGAGTCACCGCCACCACCGGCATCGTCGCCCTGGGAGTCCCGGCCGTCAGCACCGCCGCGAACGCCTCGCCCCCGTCCACCACGGTCGTCACCGGCGCGACCTCCCCCAACGCCGTCAGCAGCCTCAGGCAGGCCCCTCAGTCCTTCCTGTTCAACTACACCTTCAACGGCCACCTCAAGATCGCCGGCGGCAATTTCACCGTCGACCGCCGTGTCTACCTGGTCGTCAAGTACGACACCGGCCGGGTGGCGTTCTCCAGGTGGGAGACCGCCCGGCCGCATTCCATCACTCCCGGCGGAACCATCTACGTGGAGACGACGATCGCCGCTCCCTGCGCCGGAGGCACGAACGGGTACGCCCGTGCGTACGACGACGCCACCAAGACGTGGTCTCCCCGGCTGCCGGTGGCAATCTGCCAGCGGATCGACTGACCCTGTCAGTAACCGGTGGGGAAGGCTACGCTCCCTCCGTGATCACCGCCTGGGAACCCACGATGGCGGGCGTGCTGCGACTGCCCTCGGGGCGGCTTGTGCGTGGCCGGGGACTCCGCCGCCCTCTCCCTGAAGGACCGTTGCCCGTCTTCGGGCTGTACCTGCTGGGTCGCGAGCCGTCCCCTGTTTCCTGGGAGGCGCGCTGGCTGCGCTGGCCGGACTTCTGGCTGCCGTCCGACCGCGCCGCCGCCGGGGACGCGCTGCGCGAGGCATGGGAACGCACTGAGACCGAACGCGTCGAGATCGCCTGCGGTGGCGGACGCGGGCGAACCGGTACGGCACTGGCCTGCCTCGCCGTACTGGACGGGGTGCCCAGCCACGAGGCGGTCGCCTACGTCCGCAGGCATTACGCGCCACACGCCGTGGAGACCCCCTGGCAACGCCGCTTCGTCACCCGCTTCCAGTAACGGAACGGATCCCATGTCCTCGAAGGGATGGTTCAACGACGATCGCCGGTGCGCTCCGGGCAGCGAGATCTTCCACGGCCCGGCCACGCGTGTCTGTGCCGTACGGCGAATCCCACGTGACGTCTCACCGACGACGAGGCCGCCCACGGGAAACACGGCTAACGTGACGGCATGAGCGAATTGGAAGCGCGGACCGCGTTCGACGATCTGGCTGAGGATCTGAGTGGTCGCGGTGTCGTGAGTTCTCAGATGTTCGGCAAACGTGCACTGAAGCACGAGTCGAAGGCCTTCGCCTGCCTTCTGGGCAGCACACTGGCGTTGAAGCTCATGGCTGGTACGGCCGAGCACGCGGAGGCACTGGCCCTGCCCGGCGCGGAGCTGTTCGACCCCTCGGGCAAGCATCGCCCGATGAAGGACTGGGTGGCCGTTCCCGTCGCGTGCGCCGAGCACTGGCGGCCACTGGCCGTGGTCTCACTGGAACGCCTGCGTCCGGCCGAAAGCACCACCTCCTCATGACACGAAACACCTCAAGGCCCCGAGTGATGTGAGAACCTTCGGCGCCACTTCTCAGCCGCATGGGATGTGGGCGGATGACGGTTCCTTTTGGAAAAGCCCTCCGGCGATTCCCCTCGAAAGGCCGAGGGCCACTCCGAAAGCCCACAAGCTGGGGGTCGTCCCCCTGAAGACCGGTACGGCGACGCGCTCCCCCGGCGTGCGTCGGCGTACCGCACGCGTGCGATCCGGAGGAGGGCCCGGACCGCACACCGACATCATGCGATTACCGAGGGCGGAGAACGGCTATTACTGCGTGTGGATGACCCCATCGGTTGCTGCGGCGGGCGATGCGAAGGACACCGAGAGGGAGAAGAAACCGACAGCAGCGATCACCAGTGCAACAATGGCTTTCTTCATGGTTAACCAAGATATCAGTGGAATTCCGGTTCGCCCTCTTCGCCCATACGAAATTTCATTGTTCTCCACAACACCCCTGGCCCGCCCTTTTGTTGCCCTCCTAAAAAGAGGCCACTACCCTGAATATAATCCACACCCCCGTGTTCGGCGTCTTCACGACCGCGAACCATCCTCCCTCGCCCCGTCATGCCCACACCGCCAGGAGACACGGCCTGGGCGGCCCATTGTCCGAACCGGGACCCGCCCCGCCCATCCCGCTGGGACTGCTTTCGGCTCCGGCGCGAAAGCGCCCAAGCCCGCGCCGCCGCCAGGCGGCGCAAATAAGCACAGCGTCGCTATGAGCACGCGTCCAGGCGGGCGCGCTGGTCCTCCGTCAGTTCCAGGTCCACCGCGGCCAGGTTCTCCTCAAGTTGCGCCACCGAGGACGCCCCGGCCAGCGGGATCATCGGGAACCGGCCGCCGATCTGCCAGGCCAGCACGACCTGGTTCACGGTCGCCCCGGTCTCCTTGGCGATCTCGCGCAGCACCGCGAGCCTGGCGGGCGTTCCCGGGTGGTCGTAGTCCGGCGGCACCTGCTTGTCCTCCCGGACGTAGGCGCCGTTGAGCAGCGGGGAGTAGGCGACCAGGGTCAGGTCCGGCTCGGCCCGCAGATAGCTCAGCAGTTCGGCTCCGGCGTGGCCAAGGCTGCCGTCCTGGAAAAATGCGTCGCGCACGTCGAAGCGTGGGCGCAGGTGGCTGTGCTGGTACTGCAGGACCTCGTAGCCGGGCAGCCCGGCCGCCGCCGCGATGGCGCGGGCCCGCTCGACCCGCCAGATCGCGTGGTTACTCACCCCGAGCAACCCGACCGTCCCCTCCGCGACCAGCTCGGCGAAGCCCTCCACGGTCTCGCGCAGCGGGACCGTCCTGTCCTCGATGTGCGCGTAGAGCAGGTCGATCCTGTCGACCCCGAGCCGTTCCCGGCTGCGCTCAGCGGACTCCCGGATCACCTTCGCGGACAGTCCCTCGCCGTTGTCGACGTAGCCGGTGCCGGGGGCGAGCGGCCGTGCGCCCAGCTTGGTGGCGATGACGATCTCGTCACCGACACCACGGCTGCGCCGCCACCGTCCGAGCACTTCCTCACTCTGGCCGCCCTGGCCACCGTCGACCCAGAAGGCGTAGTTGTTGGAGGTGTCGACGAACGTCCCGCCCGCCTCGACGTAACGGTCCAGGACGGCGAAGGAGGTCTTCTCGTCGGTCTCCGACCCGAAGCGCATCGCGCCGAGGGCGAGCACGCTCACCTCGCGGCGGGTCTTCGGGTCGGTGCCGATGGTGCGGTACTTCATGGTGTCCCTTCGGTACGGCCCGTCGTCTCCGGGCCCCGGAAAGGGAGTCTGGGACGTGGAGCGCACTCCAGGTCAAGCCCACAAACGTGGGCACGTAACGGACACCTCATCGTTTTCCAGGACGGTCTTCCCGCTCGCCGTGAGTTCCCGACCGGCCGCCACCTGGTTCACTCGTCGCGGTTGACGGTCTCCGGGGAGAAAGCGGGCAGGCAGACGGCGATGTACTCGGCTCCGTCGGGGCCGCAGCTGTAGCGGATCTTCTCCCCCGGCTCGCTCACGAACGCCTGCCCGGCGTCGACCTCGGTGACGCCCTCGTCGTGCTCCACGAGGACCGTGCCCCTGAGCACCACGGTGTACTCGGTGAACTCCGGCACCTGGGCCGGCTCGCTCCACCCCGGCGGAGCCGTCATGTGCGCGATCGAGATCTGCGTGTCACCGCTGTTGACCCGACCGACGTACTCGTCGATGGTCTTGCCACCCGGAACCGGGATGCGCGTGGCATTGTCGATTTTGCGTACCATCAGGCCAGTTTGCCATCGCGGGCCATAGGCCACGATCTCCAAACGCCTCCTCACCGCGGGTCACGGCGCATGGTGCTCAGTGCGCGACGTCGACGATCAGGCGCTGCGGGTTCCTCTGCTCCAGCACCCTGAAGCCCGCCTTGTGGTCAAGGACGATGCCCACACCGACCACGGCCTCGAAGTCGCCCGTCTTGACCACGGTCTGCACGTTTCCCAGGTCGGCCTGAAAGATCGGGCCGCCGACCCAGGTCGGGGAGCCGGACTCGCCGTGCGCGTTGGCCGGGGTGATCGTCACCTGGAGATAGGCCCCGCCCTTGACGTCGATCGGGTCGCCCGACCCGTCCTGGACGAGCTTGGGCACCCACCGCACGCTGTATCCCGGCAGCCCTCCCCTGAGGTCGATCACCACCCGGTCGAACCCCTCGTGCGCGGCGAATCGTGCCCCGAGGACGAGCGGCGGGTTGTCCGTCGTTCGCCTGACCTCGACCTCCCTGGTGCTCGTCGGAGGCCTGAGCCCACTTTCCGGGGAGGCGGACGACGCCGGGGTCGGCGGTCTCGGCGGGACCGTGGTCGCGGGTGTGGTCGTGGGCGCGAGCGTCGTCACGGGGACGGGCGAGGACGAGATCCCGGACGGGGTGGTCGCGCTGCCGCAGCCGGTCAGCAGGATGAACGGAGCAAGGACAAGGGCAACGCGGGTGCGCTTCATGGTGGCCTCCTGCCCCGTTAGATGCCCAGCTCCCAGAACAGGTTCACCCCATGCGAAGATCTGGCTTGACGTAGTCCTGACATGAGTCAGGAGGTTCATCAGAGGCGGTGGCGGCGCACGAGGATCGGACAGGCGGAAGGCCGCCGACGGTGCCCCGGTGCCCGTCGACGGCCTTCCCCAAGTCGCCCGCGCGCCGTACGAGCCCGTGTTTCCCGTACGGCGCGCGAGTCTTCTCAGACGGTCTCCAGCACCTTCTCCTCCTCGACGGCGGAGACCGTGCCGGGGCGACGCAGGCCGGTGAGCGAGATCAGCAGGCCGACCACGGCGAGGATCGCGGAGACTGTGATCGCCGCGTGGAAGGAGTCCAGCGGGTTGGCGCTCGGGTCGGAGGTGAGCACGGCGGTCACGACGGCCAGCACGATCGCCCCGCCAACCTGCCCCGAGGTGTTGAGCAGGCCGGAGGCCAGTCCCTGCTCGTCGTCCGCGACGCCGTTGGTCGCCTGGATGTTGAGCGAGGGGAAGGACAGGGCGAAGGCGATGCCCACCAGGAACATGCCGGGGATGATCAGCGTGGCCAGGCTGGGGTTCTCGTCGAGCCGCAGGAACAGCGTGAACGCGCCCGCCAGCGCGGCCGAGCCGATCGCGATCAGTTTGCCGGTGCCGAACCGGTCGGCCAGGCTGCCCATCTTGGTCGACGTCACGGCCACCAGCAGCCCGGCGGGCAGGAACGCCAGAGCCGTCGCCAGGGCCGACCAGTGCAGGAAGTTCTGGAAGTACTGCATGGCCACGAACTGGAAGCCGACGTAGGAGCCGAACAGGATCACCAGTCCGAGGTTGGCGCGGACGATCGGCCCCGAGCGCAGGATGCCGAGCCGTACCAGGGGGTGCTTGACCCGCAGCTCGGTCAGCACGAACAGGGCCAGCAGCGCGGCGGCGACCAGCAGGGAGCCGATGGTGCGCAGCGAGAACCAGCCCGCCCCGGGCGCCTCGACCACGGTGAAGACGAGCAGCAGCATCGAGGCGGTGATGGTCACCGCGCCGATGATGTCGTGGCCGCTCTCCGCCCTCTCCTCGTGCCGCTTGGGCAGAACCTTCAGGGCCGAGATCAGCGCGATGATCGCGACGGGCACCGGCATGAGGAACGTCCAGCGCCAGCCGAGCTCGGTCAGGAAACCGGAGATGACCAGGCCCAGGGAGAAACCGCTGGCCCCGGAGGCGGTGAAGATGCTGAGGGCCCTGTTGCGGGCCGGGCCCTCGGCGAAGGTCGTGGTGATGATGGACAGCGCGGCGGGCGCGGTGAACGCGGCGCTCACACCCTTGATGAACCGGGCGGCGATCAGCATCGTGCCGTCGTTGACCAGGCCGCCGAGAAGCGAGGCGACCACGAAGACGGCGAGCGCGACCAGGAAGACCTTACGCCGCCCGAGCAGGTCGGCGGTGCGGCCGCCGAGCAGCAGCAGGCCGCCGTATCCGAGCACGTAACCGCTGACCACCCATTGCAGGGAGGAGGTGGACAGACCGAGGTCGGCCTGGATGGACGGTAGGGCCACTCCCACCATGGAGACATCGAGGGCGTCGAGGAAGATGACAGCGCAGAGCACCGCGAGCGCGGCCCAGAGGCGCGTGTCCCAGCGCTCTTCGGTTGAGGAGGAGGTCATGCGGGCAACAATACATGCAGGCGCATCTAATGCAAACGAATTTAATTCGTGTGCATTAGATGTTCACACATGCTATGATCCGCGACATGAGTGAGGAGTCCGTAGTCCACGCATGGCGGGATGTGCTGGCCAAGCACGCCGCGACCTCATGTGCACTGGAACGCGAGCTCTCCGAGCGACATCACCTGGGCATGAGCGAGTTCGAGGTCCTGGAGCGCATGGTCGAGGGCGGCCAGGAGAAATACCGTGTCCAGGAGGTGGCGGACGCCGTCCATCTCAGCCAGAGCGCGTGTTCCCGGCTGATCGCCCGCCTGGAGAAGGCGGGTCTGGTGTGCCGGGGCATGTGCGAGGCCGACCGGCGGGGCGTCTTCGTCCTCATCACCCCCGAGGGCCGGGCACGCCACGCGGAGGCCGTCTCCACCCACCGTGCTGTGCTGACGGACATCTTCACCTCCGCCTCCCACTCGGCGAAGGTCTGAGCGCGCCTTCCAAAACACGGAACACGGAACACGACCCGCGTTCGAAGCCGCAGGCCGTGTTCCGTGTTCGAGCCCCCGCGTTCAAGCCCCGCGTTCGAGCCCCCGCGTTCAAGCCCCGGGTGCTCAAAGCCCCGTGTTCGAGCCCTGTGTTCGAGCCCCCGTGTTCAAGGCCGCCGGCCGTACTCAGGGCTGCGCGGGCGGCACCGGCGACGGCGGGGCCGATGTGAGCGCCCGCTCGGCCCGGCCCCCGTACCGGGCCGACCAGACGCCGAGCAGAACCAGCGTGCCGATCAGCAGCATCGGCGACAGGCCCGCCATGACGTCCACCGGCAGCAGGTAGACGAGCGGGATGCGGACGGACGACTCGGCCAGCAGGGCGACGGCCCAGGTCAGGGTCATCACGAGGTACACCCTTCTGAAGGCGGGCCGGGCCGTGTAGAGGACGTCCCAGCGGACGGCGGTCGCCTCGTCCTCCGCGCCGAAGCGCTTGGCGATCCCGAACGCCGCGGGGCGCCCCGCCAGGCAGGTTCCGGCCAGGACGAGGGCGAGGACCGTCGTGGTGACCGACTTGATGACCAGCATGAACCGCTCGTCACCGGTGAGGAACGACAGGACCAGGCCGAGCGCGAACACCAGGCCCGTGCAGGCGGCGAAGCCGTCCAGCCTGCGCTCCCTGGCGGCCACGTAGACCACGCGCAGCGCGCCCACGCAGGTCGCGGCGAGCAGCGCGGCGTACTCGCTGAGGCCGAACCAGCGCAGCACGTAGTAGGCGGCGACCGCGGGAAGCACGTCCCACTGCAGCGCGGGCAGCATCTTCTTCATCGGAGGGTCCTCTCCAGCCAGTCACCGATGCGGCCCATGGCCAGGCGCTGGGCGCCCGACTGACAGTGGGCGTCCGCCCCCTCGGCCTCGGTGAACTCGATGAGCGTCTTGTCGCAGGTCAGGTGCGCGTACAAGGTCTCGGGCTGGCCCTTGAAGCTGAAGTCGTCCGGGGCCGAGCAGACGAGCGTCGGGCAGGCGATCCGCTCGGCGACACCGTCGCGCAGGTGGTAGCCGAGCATCGCGGTCAGGTAGCCGCTCGGCGAGGTCCCCGTCACCCAGGTGCCGTGGGTGACGGCCCAGCGGGTGACCGTGTCCTGCGCCATCAGGCCGCGGACGATATCGTCGGCCTCCGGCTGGGCCAGGGCTTGCCTGGTCGCCTCCCGGTCGCCGCCGAACCTCTCCGCGATGACGGCGCCCATGTCGTAGACCCCGTCGAAGGCGATGACCGCCTTGATCCTGGGTTCGAACGCGGCGGCGCGCGGCGCCAGCAGGCCTCCCATGCTGGCCCCGAGCAGCGCCACCCGCTCCGGATCCACGTACGGCCTGGCCAGCAGCCAGTCGAGCACCGGGCCGACCACGTGCTCCCAGTCGGACCGGAAGACCAGGCCCCGGCGCATCGCCCCCGGCTGCCCAGGACCGTCGAAGACCAGCACGTTGAAGCCGCGCTCGTGCAACGCTGCGGCGGCGAAGAAGTGCATCTCCTCGGCGCTGCCGTCGAAGCCGTTGTGCATGACCACCGTGGCGCCCCCGCTGCCCCGGTAGAAGTAGCCGGGCAGCGCGGTGCCCTCGTAGGGGATCTCGACCGGCTCGATGCCGCGGATCTCGGCGAACTTCCTGAAGGAGGCGACCTGCCGCGCGTAGGCGGCGTCGATGCGCGGGTCCGAAGGGTCGCCGTGCAGGAAGAACTCGGCCGCGCGGTAGTAGTTGGACGCCCGCAGGAAGCCGTCGCCCGCGCTGACCGGCTGCCCGGCCGCGAGCCAGTGCTCGGCCTCCGCGGCCACCCGGTCCGCCGTGGCCAGCCACTCGTCGTGCCAGCTGTCGTAGTCGCTCTCGACGATCCGCTGGGCGGTCATGACGACCTCGCCGAAGTCGGCTCCGCCGTAGGTGATGTGACCGAACGAGCGCAGCGTCTCGTACCAGAACGTCGTGTCCTTCTCGAAGATGAACGGGCGCATCTACTAACTCCTTAATGCAAGTTATTTCGCTTCAAGCTCGCTTCAAGGTAGCGCGCCCTTGGCGCTTAAAGCAAGAGGCTTCGCGTTAATATGGTTCCATGCAACCTGCACGCAGGCCGGGTGGCCGCACCGCGAGGGTCCGCACCGCCGTACACGAGGCGGTGCTGGAGCTGCTGCGCGAGGAGGAGTGGGACGACGTGAGCATCGCCCAGGTGGCCGAACGCTCCGGCGTGCACCAGGCCACGATCTACCGGCGCTGGGGCACGCTCAGCGGGCTGATCGACGACGTGGTGTACGAGCGGCTCTCGCAGGGGTCACCCGTGCCGGACACGGGCACGCTCCGCGGCGACATCGAGGCCTACGCGTTGCAGGTCGCCGAGGACGTCTCGGGACCGCTGGCCGCCCTGCTCATGCGGGCGGGCATGGTGGGCTCACGCGGCCCAGAGGGCGAGACCTTCCTGATAAACCGGGGTGTTCAACTACAGGCCATGCTCGACAGGGCGGCGGCGCGCGGGGAGCAGCCGCCCACGCTGCTGGAGCTGATGGAGGTGATCATCGCGCCGCTCTACTACCACGCGATCTTCTTCAACCGCCCGGCCGGGCCCGATCACGCCAGATCTCTCGTCGACAGACTTCTCAGCCTGCGCGGGTCATCGGGGTGACCCGCGCGGGCTGAGAAACCTGCCACCTCCCGTACGGCCCCCGGTCAGGGCCGCGCACCCCGGCACGGTGACGCGGCCGGAGGGAATGTGACCGGAGGTCAGGCGGTGATGCGGTCGATCACCAACGGCAACAGCTCGGGAGCGGGACTCTCGCCGACGGTGTAGGCGCCCTCAAGCGCGGCCAGCGCCCGCTCGAAGCGGGAGGCCTCGTCCGCGTGCAGGGTCATCAGCGGCTGCCCCTCGCGGACGGTGTCACCGGGACCCGCGTGCAGCACGATGCCCGCGCCGAAGGACACCGGGGCCTCCTTGCGCTCCCTGCCCGCGCCGAGCCGCCAGGCGGCCAGGCCGACGCCGTACGCGTCGAGCCTGGTCAGCACGCCCGACGAGGGCGCGGTCACCTCAAGAGTCTCGGCCGCCCTGGGCAGCGGAGCGTCGGGGTCGCCGCCCTGGGCGCTGATCATCCGGCGCCAGACGTCCATCGCGGAGCCGTCCTCAAGGGCCCGCTCCGGGTCCTTGCCCCCGGTCAGCCCGGCGGCGGCCAGCATCTCGCGGGCCAGCCGCACGGTCAGCTCGACCACGTCCGCCGGGCCGCCTCCCGCGAGCACCTCGACGGACTCGGCGACCTCAAGCGCGTTGCCGACGGCCCTGCCGAGCGGCCGGTCCATCGCGGTGAGCAGCGCGACGGTGCGGACCCCGGCGTCCGTGCCCAGCTCGACCATCGTCGTGGCCAGCTCGCGGGCCCGGTCGACGGTCTTCATGAAGGCGCCGGAACCGACCTTCACGTCCAGCACCAGCGCCCCGGTGCCCTCCGCGATCTTCTTCGACATGATCGAGGAGGCGATCAGCGGGATCGACTCGACGGTGCCGGTGACGTCGCGCAGCGCGTACAGCTTCTTGTCCGCGGGGGCGAGCCCGTCCCCCGCCGCGCAGACGACCGCACCGGCCTTGCCGAGCACGTCGAGCATCTCGTCGTTGGACAGCGAGGCACGCCAGCCCGGAATGGACTCCAGCTTGTCCAGCGTGCCCCCGGTGTGGCCCAGACCCCGCCCGGAGAGCTGGGGCACGTAACCGCCGCACGCGGCGACCAGCGGGGCGAGCGGTAGTGTGATCTTGTCGCCGACGCCGCCGGTCGAGTGCTTGTCCGTGGTAGGGCCGGGCAGCGCGGACCAGTCCATCCTGGCGCCGGAGCGGATCATGGCCTGGGTCCACTCGGCGATCTCCCGCCGGTTCATGCCGTTGAGCAGGATGGCCATCGCGAGCGAGGACATCTGCTCCTCGGCGACGACGCCCCTGGTGTAGGCGTCGACCACCCAGTCGATCTGCTCGGCGGACAGCTCACGGCCGTCTCGCTTGGTGACGATGACGTCGATCGCGTCCACGGTCAGTTCCCCCGGTTCAGGTCGTCGGGCCCGAAGGCGTACGGCAGGATCTCCGCCATCGGCTTCGGGCCGTCCACGGTCTCGACGAGCAGCTCGGGCCCGCCGAACTCGAACAGCAACTGGCGGCACCTGCCACACGGCATGAGCAGCTCCTCGTGCCCGTCGACGCAGGTGAACGCGACCAGCCTGCCGCCGCCCGTGGCCTGGAGCGCGGAGACGAGGCCGCACTCGGCGCACAGGCCGATGCCGTACGAGGCATTCTCCACATTGCAGCCGGAGACGAGGCGCCCGTCATCGACGAGCGCCGCAGCGCCGACGGGGAACCTGGAGTAGGGGGCGTAGGCGTTCGCCATGGCCCGTACGGCCTCCGCCTTGAGGGCGGCCCAGTCGATGGTCATCCGGCTCGCTCCACTCGTGGACGGGTGATCACCCGCGCCCTGCCCGCCACCCTACTCAAAACAGTCATTCCCCACTGAAAACCGCCGCCCCACCCGGCGCCGCGCCCGGCGCGGTCACTTCGCCTGTCCCCTGCGGTACGGCACGCCATCGGCCGCGGGCGGCCGGAGCCGCTGGGCGGCCAGCGAGAGCACCAGCAGCGTGGTGATGTGCGGGGCGACCGAGGTGAACTCGGACGGGACGGTCTGGGTCAGCGCGAACACCGTGAAGACGGCGACCGCCGCGACCCCGCTGATCAGCGCGGCTCTGGTGCGCCGCTGCGCGACGAGCTGGTAGACCGCCGCCGCGGCGACGAGGATGGCGACCACCAGCAGCAGCGCGTGCACCGACTCCCCGCCCCTGCGGAGCTGGAGCGCGTCGGTGTAGCCGAACAGCGTCGCACCCGCGGCCAGGCCGCCGGGACGCCAGTTGCCGAAGATCATGGCGGCCAGGCCGATGAAGCCCCGGCCTCCGGTCTGTCCCTCGCGGTAGGCGGTCGCGGCGACCAGCGAGAGGAACGCGCCGCCGAGCCCCGCCATGGCGCCCGAGACGAGCACCGCGACGTACTTGTAGGCGTAGACGTTGACGCCCAGCGACTCCGCCGCGACCGGGCGCTCGCCGCAGGAGCGCAGCCGCAGGCCGAACGCCGTACGCCAGAGCAGGTAGTAGCTCAGCGGGACCAGCGCGATCGCCAGGACGGTGAAGAGCGAGACGTTCGTGAGCAGGCCCCGCAGGATGCCCGCCACGTCGGAGACGAGGAACCAGTGGTTGGACTCCAGCGAGGCCAGCAGGTCCCCGATCCCCGGCACGCTCACGATGCCCGGCTTGGGCACGGGAGGCGACTGCGTGTCGCCGCCACCCGGCATCTCGGCGAATGTGATCTTGGAGAGGAACTGGGTGACGCCCAGGCCCAGGATGTTGATCGCGACGCCGGAGATGATGTGGTCGACCCCGAAGGTCACGGTCGCGATCGCGTGCAGCAGGCCGCCGAGGAGACCGCCGATCGCGCCCGCGAGCACGCCCGCCCAGGGGTTGCCGAAGTGCAGCGCGCCCCAGGCGCCGCACCAGGTGCCCAGGACCATCATGCCTTCCAGGCCGATGTTGACCACACCGGCCCGTTCCGACCACAGGCCGCCAAGACCGGCCAGGCCGATCGGCACCGCCAGTGCGACGGCGGCGTTGATCGCCCCCGCCGAGGTGAGGTCGACGGCGCCGGTGACGGCCCTGGTGATCGACAGCAGCAGGACCAGCCCGCCGAAGGCGGACAGCAGGACCTGCCAGGTGACCCTGAACCTGCGGGGTTTGGGGGGCTCAACGACGGGGGCCTTGGCCAGGGTGAGACCGCCTTCGCTCATGCCGACGCTCCTTCGACCCGGACCGGGATGAGACGGTCTCCGCTCATGCCGACGCTCCTTCGGCCTGGACCTGGGTCCCGCCCGTCAGTTCCTTGCTGACCCTGCGCTGTCCCGCCGAGATCTGGTAGCGGTGGACGAGCTCGTAGGCGATGATGACCGACAGCACGATCGTGCCCTGCATGATCTGAACGATCTCCGGGGAGATCTCATGCAGCTGCAGGATGTTCGACGAGGTGTCGAGGAAGGCCCACAGCAGGGCGCCGAAGGCGATGCCGACGGGGTTGTTGCGGCCGAGCAGCGCGATCGCGATGCCGATGAAACCGAGCCCCGGCGGGAAGTTCAGGCTGTAGCTGTAGGACTCACCGAGCAGGTTCGGCATGCCGGCCAGGCCCGCGACCGCGCCCGACAGGACCATCGCGATGAGGACCATCCGCTTGACGTTGACGCCGCTGGCCACCGCCGCGGGCTCGGAACGCCCGGTGGCGCGCAGGTCGAAGCCGAAGCGGGTCCGGTTGAGCACCACGTAGTACAGCACGCCCATGACGGCCGCCAGGATGATCAGCCCGTCCACCTTCAGCGGGGTTCCCGGGATGAGCGGGATCCCCGGGACCTGTCCGGAGGGGCCGAGCGGCTTCGTGCCGATGTTGTTGCTGCCCGCGACCTCGACCGCGAGCCGGTCCTTGTTGAGCAGCCAGGAGCCGAGCGCGGTGGCGATGGCGTTCAGCATGATCGTGGAGATGACCTCGCTGACGCCGCGCCTGACCTTGAGCAGGGCCGCGATCGACGCCCAGCCCGCGCCGACCAGCACCGCGACGAGGATGATGGCGGCGACGTGCAGCGGGCCGGGCAGCGTGATCGCACCGCCGACCGCCGCCGCGATGAGCGCCGCGAGACGATACTGCCCGTCGACGCCGATGTTGAACAGGTTCATCCTGAACCCGATCGCCACCGCCAGCGCCGAGAGGTAGTAACCCGACGCCAGGTTCAGCGCCAGCACCATCGACCGGGGCTGCACGCCGTAGTCGACCATGACGCCCAGCGTCTCCAGCGGGGGGTCGCCGGTGATCAGCAGGACGATCGAGGTGATCAGGCCTGCGAAGACGACGGCGAGGATCGGCGCGGCGAGCGAGAGCAGGCCGCCGAGCTTGACCCGGCCGAGCAGCCGGTCGGCGAAGGTCGGCTCCGTGGAACTCACGCGACCACCCCCGCGAACGTGCGCGCCGTACGGACGCCCGCCCTCACTGGCGTATGGGTTGTGTGGATGTTCACGCCGCCTCCCCGGCACCGGTCATGGCCGATCCGAGCTGCTCCGGCGTGACCGTCAGCGGATCGACGTCGGCGACAAGGCGCCCGCGCAGGATGACCTTCAGCGTGTCGGACAGGCCGATGAGCTCGTCCAGGTCAGCCGAGATCAGCAGTACGGCCAGGCCCGCGGCGCGGGCGGCGCGCAGGTGGTCCCAGATCGCGGCCTGCGCCCCGACGTCAACGCCACGGGTCGGATGGGAGGCGATCAGGAACACCGGGTTCCCGCTCATCTCCCTGCCGACGATCAGCTTCTGCTGGTTGCCGCCCGACAGCGCGGCGGCGTCCACGTCGATGCCCGGCGTGCGGACGTCGTACTCCTCGACGATGCGCCGGGTGTCCTTGCGGGCGCCCGCGCGGTCGATCCAGGGGCCTTTGACGTTCGGCCGTTGCGTCTGGTGGCCGAGGATCCTGTTCTCCCAGAGCGGCGCCTCGAGCAGCAGGCCGTGCCGGTGCCGGTCCTCGGGGATGTAGCCGATGCCCGCCTCGCGGCGGCGCAGCGTCGGCCAGGCGGAGATGTCCTCCTCACCGAGGCGGATCTCGCCCTCCGAGGACCGCATGCCCATGACGGCCTCGACCAGCTCGGCCTGGCCGTTGCCCTCGACGCCCGCGATGCCGAGCACCTCGCCCCTGTGAATGTCGAAGCCGACCCCCTCGACGAGTGGCCTGCCGTCCGCCGAGCGGACCGTCAGGTTCCGCACCGACAGCGCGACCGTCTCGGTGACGGTCGACTCACGCGTCTCGGGACTGGGCAGCTCGCTGCCGACCATCAGCTCGGCGAGCTGCCTGGCGGTGACGTCCCCGGGATTCACCTCCGCGACGGTCGTGCCGCGCCTGATGACGGTGATGGCGTTCGCGACGGAGAGCACCTCGTCCAGCTTGTGGGAGATGAAGATGATCGTCAGCCCCTCGCGAACCAGCCCGCGCAGGTTTTCGAAGAGCTCGTCGACCTCCTGCGGCACGAGCACGGCGGTCGGCTCGTCGAGGATGAGGATCCGGGCGCCCCGGTAGAGGACCTTGAGGATCTCGACCCGCTGCCTGGCTCCGACGCCCAGGTCCTCGACCGTGGTGTCCGGGTCGATGCCGAGGCCGTAGGAGTCGGAGATCTGCCTGATCTTCCTGCGGGCGGCGCCGAAGTCGATCGCGATCCCCCCTGCACGGGGCTCACTGCCGAGGATCACGTTCTCCAGCACGGTCAGGTTGTCGGCGAGCATGAAGTGCTGGTGGACCATGCCGATGCCCATGGCGATCGCGTCGGCGGGGGATTTGAAGGTCACGGGCTTCCCGGTGACACGGATCTCGCCCTCGTCGGGGCGCTGCATGCCGTACAGGATCTTCATGAGGGTCGACTTGCCCGCGCCGTTCTCACCGACGACGGCGTGCACGTGACCTTGCTGGACGGACAGGGAGATGTCGCGGTTGGCGACGACGCCGGGGAACCGTTTGGTGATCCCCTCTAGCTCGACGGCCGGTGTCGAGGTACTGATGACGGCCCCCTCCGTGCGGATGGCCATGACTACGGAACGCAACGCGGAAAGCTACCCAAAGGGCCCGGGGAAAAATCCGCCGGGCCCTTCATTGACATCGAATCAGGAGGTCTTGTCCGGGACGACGATCTCGCCGGAAATGATCTTCTGCTTGAGCTCGTCGAGCTGGGCCTTGATGTCGTCGACCTGGCCGCCGGTGGTCGAGTAGTCGACGCCGCCCGCCTTGAGGTCGTAGGTCGTGACGCCCGGCTTCACCGAGTTGGAGGTGAAGCTCTTCAGGAAGTCGAAGACGGCGACATCGACCTTCTTGATCATGGAGGTCACGATGACGCTCTGTACGTCGGCCGCGGCGGTCTTGGCCTGGTCGGAGTCGACGCCGATGGCCAGGCCCTTCGCGGCCTTCGCGGCCTCGAACACGCCGCCGCCGGAACCGCCCGCGGCGTGGTAGACCACGTCGGCGCCCGCGTCGAACATGCCCTGGGCCGCGGTCTTGCCCTTGGCCGGGTCGTTGAAGCCGGTGAAGTCCGGCGGCTGGGTGAGGTACTTGACGTCGACCTGGATGTCGGCCTTGACCTTCTTGGCCCCGGCGAAGAACCCCGCCTGGAACTTCTGGATCAGCGGCACCTGAACACCGCCGACGAAGCCGATGTGCTCCTTCTTCGACTTCAGCGCCGCCGCGGCGCCGACGAGGTAGGAACCCTCCTGCTCGGCGAAGAGCAGGTTGGAGACGTTGGGCGCGATGGCCGCGGCGTCGTCGACGATCGCGAACTTCACGTCGGGGAACTCGGCGGCGACCTTCTTCAGCGAGCCCGAGTAGGCGAAGCCGATGGCGATGACCGGGTTGTAGCCGCCCTGGGCGAGCAGCCTGAGCCGCTCCTCCTTGGCCGCCTCGGTCTCGCCGCTGCCCGCCTCGAGCTCCTTGGTGTCGGCGAGGCCGAGCTCGGTCTTGGCCTTGTCGAGACCCGCGGCGGCGGCGTCGTTGAACGACTGGTCACCCCTGCCGCCGATGTCGTACGCCAGGCCGACCTTCGGGCCCTTCGCCGCCGGGGGCGCGCTGCTCGCGCCGCCCTCCGGCTTGGCCGACGTGGCCGGCGCCTCGCTTCCACCGCACGCGGCAGCCCCCATGAGCATGCCGCCTGCGACCACGGCCGCGGTCAGCCTGCCGAATCGGTTCTGAAGCAAGATGGACCCCCTTCGCGTTCAGTGCACGCGCGAAGAGACGCACGGCAACCCTGCACGGAAGATAGTTGGTTGACCATGCTTGACCAAACCAGCGCACCAGTCCGCAACAGGTCCGTTATGCAGCTCACGCCACCTCGTGACCCTCAAGGACGGCCGATCCTACCTAACGGTAGCTTCGGCCGCCCTCACGATAGCGTCACGGTAAGGCATCGCCCCCCACCGCAGGTCCACCGGCGATCAGCCCGCGGGTCCCACCCGTCGTCCGGCGGCCGCCGGACGACGGAACAGCGGCGGCCGGACGACGCGGTGCCAGACCGCGAAGCCGGGCGAAGGAGCCAGGCGAGGGAGCCAGGCGACGGTCAGGCGATCGCGATGCCCGCGACCGGCTCGGTCGCGCTCGGCCGCCGCCCCTCCCAGAGGGCGGTCAGCGCGGTGGCCGCCATGAAGCGCACGCCCGCGGCGATGCAGGCCTCGTCCACGTCGAACGTGCCCTGGTGGATGTCGCCGAGGTGCGGGGAGCCCGGGGTTCGGGTCCCGAGCCTGGCGAAGGCCCCGGGGATGGACTCGAGGTACCAGCCGAAGTCCTCGCCGCCCAGGCTCTGCTGCGTCGGCTCCGCGGCACCCTCCCCCAGCACGCCTCCCGCGGCCTCGGCCAGCATCTGCACGCTGACCTCGTCGTTGACCACCGGCGGCACGCCTCTGACGTAGTCCATGCGGGCCTCGACCCCGTAGGCGCCCGCGACGGACTCGAGCAGAGTCTTGATCATGTCGGGGGCCGCATGCCACGCCTGCTCGTCCAGGCAGCGCACGGTGCCCTCGGCGAGGCCCTCGTCCGGGATCGCGTTCGCCACCGACCCCGCCTCGACCCGGCCCCAGACCAGGCTCAGCGACGAGCGCGGGTCGATCCTGCGCGACAGCGCGGCGGGCAGCTCGGTGAGGATCTTGGCCAGGGCGAAGACCAGGTCCGCGGTGAGGTGCGGCCTGGCGGTGTGCCCGCCGGGACCGCTCACCCGGATGAAGACCTTGTCGCAGGCGGAGGTGATCGGCCCGGTCTTGAGCCCGACCTTGCCGACGTCGACGCGGGGGTCGCAGTGCAGCCCGAAGATGCGGTCGACGCCGCTGATGCCGCCCGCGGCCATGACCTCGAGCGCGCCACCGGGAAGCTCCTCGGCGGGCTGGAAGATCAGCCGGACCCTGCCGGGCAGCAGCCCGGCCTCCGCCTGCTTGGCGAGGAAGAGCGCGGTGCCGAGCAGGATCGTGGTGTGCACGTCGTGGCCACAGGCGTGGCAGACACCGGGGACCGTCGAGCTGTAGGAGACGTCCTTCTCATCGGGCACCGGCAGCGCGTCGATGTCGGCCCGCAGCGCGACGGTCGGCCCGTCGCCGCTGCCGACCTCGCAGATCAGGCCGGTGCCGCGCGGCAGCACCGAGGGGACGAGCCCGGCGGCGGTCAGCCGGTCCGCGATGCGCTGCGTCGTCCGGTACTCGGCGAACGCCAGCTCGGGATGCATGTGCAGGTCACGCCGGAAGCCGATCAGTTCCTGCTCTGATCCGGCGAGGAAGGCGTCGAGTTCTCCCCGCAGATTACGCCCCCGCATTGGTACACCGTCCTATCCGCGCCGGCAGTCTTGATCCTCGACGCACCATGCCACTGCCCAGAATCGGGCGATCCATGAAGCAGCCCCGAAAAAGTGATCGCCGCACCGGTGGGCCCGAGGGGGTGCTCAGGGCCGTGTCGGCGCGGACCGATGAACCGCCAGCACGGAAGCGGCAGGCCGGTCTGAGGCCACCGGCGTGTTGACGATGACTCGACTTTATCCCCCCTCGGACACAGCTCGCCGTCATCTCTGCCAAATGTTTTGCTGCCCCATGCTCTCCATTCACACCTCCTGACCCACTTGGACCAGGGATGATGACCCGGATTGACTACCGGCGCGCTAGCCGCCCCCTACCGGAGGCCCATGGAGGGGCCCGGTCCCGGCCCTGTTGAAACATCGAGGGGCTGGCAATTTACGTGACCTCAGGTACTACTCATAGAACCCGACGGAGTGATGCAAACAGGAGGAATGCATGTTTAACTCCGTTTATGATCACTTGCATCCCGTTCGGGGAGAAGCATTCGAGATTGAGCATCTTCGAACCGGACGAAGGGACCATAGTGATCGTCCCTTCGTTGTCCCTCCCCCAGGACGAACTACGCAGGATCACCGGGGCCCAGTGTTACGAGGAGCGGTTGCTGTTCCTCCTGCTGACCCTCAGGCAACCGGGAGTCGAGATCGTCTACCTCTCCTCGGCGCCGGTGGACACCGCGACGGTTGACTATTACCTGAGCTTCCTCGACGACCCCGGCGAGGCCCGCTCACGGCTACATATGATCAGTTTGGACGATCTCGGCTCCGGGCAGCTCACCGAGTCGCTGCTGCGGCGCCCCGACCTCCTCACGAGGGTCCGTACGATCCTCGACCGCACGGACGACGCCTGGATGGTGCCGTTCGTGGTCAGCGAGCACGAGGAACGGCTCGCCGAGATCCTGAACCTGCCGATCTACGGCCCCGCGACCGCGCTGGCCCCCCTGGGCTCGAAGAGCGGGGGGCGCGCGATCGCCGAGGCGGCCGGGGTCCCGGTGGTGAAGGGCTTCTCCGACCTACGCTCGCTGACCGAGGTCGAGCACGCGGCCCGCGCGCTCAACCCCGGCTCCAGGCTGATGGTCAAGCTCAACAACAGCTACTCGGGACTGGGCAACGCCATCGTGAGCAGGGTCGACGGGCCCCTCACCACGAGCCCGACGAGTTTCTCCGCCCCCGACGAGACCTGGGTGACGTTCGCCGAGAAGATCGCCGAGCGGGGCGCGGTGCTCGAGGAGTTCATCGAGGAGCGCCCGCTGTACTCCCCGAGCGCCCTGGCCATGATCACCCCTGGCGGCTCGTACGACGTGGTCGCCACGCACGAGCAGATCCTCGGCGGCCAGAACGGCGACGTCTACAAGGGCTGCGTCTTCCCCTCAAGAGCCGACTACCGCACCGAGGTCGGAGAATGCGCGGAGCGGATCGCCGAGGTGCTCGCCGCGCGCGGCGTGGTCGGGCTGTTCGGCGTCGACTTCTTCGCCGTCAAGACCGACGCCGGGTACCACGCGCTGCTGTGCGAGATCAACCTGCGCATCGGCGGCACCACCCATCCGTTCGGCGCCGCGCTGCTCACCACTGAGGCGACCTACGACCGGCCGAGCGGCACGCTGATGCGCGACGGCCAGTCCAAGTACTACGTGGCGACGGACAACTGCGCCGCGGAGCGGCTGCTCGGCCGTACGCCCGCGGAGATCGTCAAGTTCGTCAACGACAGTGGGCTCGGCTTCGACCGTGAGCGCCGTACCGGGAACGTGCTGCACCTGCTCGGCGCGCTTCCCGAGCACGGCAAACTCGGCTTCACCAGCATCGGGAACTCACCGGACGAGGCGACCGAGCTACACGGGCGGACCCTGAGTGCGCTTTGCCAGTCCGCGTAGGCCGATCACGCCGAGCACAACCGCCAAGACGATGTTGACTCCGATCAGGATGCCGTGCACCACGTAGAAGGCCGTCGGATGACCCTCGGCGAGGTTGAAGCCGAGGTTTATCCACTCGAAGATCATGAAAACTGCGACGCCGACCAGGAATCCGGCGATCTTTCGCGACATTTGCATGGCATCAGTATTCCTTCGCACCATTCCGCCCCTGATCAGGGCGTCGCTCGCATGATACGAATCGGCACGAAGCTACCCTGAGATCATTATGGGGATGAGACATGTCGCGCCCGTCGGGGTGCTGCTGGCGGCGAACGCCCTGCTCGGGGTTCCCGCGCACGCCGGTGACAGACCGGTCGCACACACCGGCAACGGATCCGCAGGCGGCACCGCGCACGCCGACAACGGGCCCGTCGGCGGCACCGCGCTCGGCGGGCGTGGCATCGTCGCCCCCCCGGGGATGAAGGCGCCCCCCAAGACCGCCGCGAAGTCCTACGTGATCGCCGACGCGGAGACCGGGGAGGTCCTCGCCGCGAAGGACCCGCACGGACGCTACCTTCCCGCGAGCACGCTCAAGACACTGACCGCACTCACCCTGATCCCGAAGCTCGACAAGGCCATGAAGGTCAGGCCGAGCAGCCGCGCGGTGAACGAGGAGGGCAGCGCCGTCGGCCTGGTCTCCAAGCCCCTCTACACCGTCGAGGACCTCTTCAAGGCGTTGCTGCTGGTCTCGGGCAACGACTGCGCGATGGCGCTGGCCGAGGCGAACGGCGGCCTCGCCAAGACCCTGCGGGACATGAACGCCGAGGCCAAGCGGCTGCAGGCCTTCGACACCGTGGCCAAGACGCCCAGCGGCCTCGACAAGCCCGGCCAGAGCAGCTCCGCCTACGACCTGGCGCTGATCGCCAGGGCCGGGCTGGCCAACCACGACTTCCAGCGCTACACCAGCACGAAGACCGGAAAGTTCCCCGCCCCCAAGGGCTACTACGAGATCGGCAACCACAACAAGCTGCTCTGGCGTTACAAGGGCATGATCGGCGTCAAGAACGGCTGGACGTCCAAGGCCCTGGGCAGCTTCGTCGGCGCGGCCAGGCGGAACGGCCACACGGTCATCGTGACGATCATGCGGCACGACGGCTATTTCTGGAACGAGGTCGCCGACCTGCTCGACTGGGGGTTCGCCGCCCGCGGCAGGGTGGCGCCGGTCGGCCGGCTGGTCGACCCGCTCCCCGAAGCGACCCCCACCCCGACCGGCCAGGCCGCGGCGCCCCAGGTAGCGCGGTCCACCACCCCGCGGGCCACCGACGACGGCGAGCGGAGCCAGGGCCCTTCCCCCGTCCTCTACGTGCTCGGCGCGGGCGTTCTCGGCGGCGGGGCACTGCTGGTGTACGGCCTGCGCAGACGGTCCCGCAGAAAACCCTCCTAGGCACACCGGAGGCGGGGTGTAGCCTGCCTCACCGTTTTCCCGGATACCTCGGCCATGTCCACCGGATGACGGCATTCCTTACCTTTGGTGCTATGAACGACGTCGAGGTGCTCACCCCCTGGGACAGGATCTGGAGCAGGATCCGTGTCCACTGGTCGGCGCCGACATGGTTGCGCACCGCACACGTGGTGACGGGGCTGCCGATCGGCCTGGCGGTCTCAGCCGTGATCGCGGGCCTGATCGCGGCCTCGGTGCTGCTGGTGTGGACGGTGATCGTCCCGGTCATCGCACTGACGCTGCTCTGCCTCGCGATGCCACTGTTCACCCGGCTGCAACGGGCCCGCTTCCAGGCGTTCCTCCGCGTGGACATCCCGCGGATGCCACGGCGCCCGGGGATCCGCAACCCCTTGAAGCGGCTGGTGCGCGAGGCACGGACCGGCAGCACCTGGCGGCAGCTCGCCTACCACCTGTCGGCGCCGCTGATCGGCCTGGTCGGTTTTCTCGGGGTGGTCGCGGCCTGGGCGACCGTCCTGCTCTCGATCATGATCGCCGTACACCTGTGGAACATCGGCGGCGGATGGTACGGCGCGATACCCGCCGCAGTCGCGCTGGTGCTGCTCGTCGTCACGCCGTGGGTGGCGCGCGGGATCACCGCGCTCGACGTGATCGCCGCCGGGGCCCTGCTCGGCCCCAGCACGAGCGACCTGCTGGCCCAGCGGGTCGAGAGCCTGCGCGAGAGCCGCGCCGAGGTCGTCGACGCCGCGGACGCCGAACGCCGCCGTCTCGAAAGGGACCTGCACGACGGCGCGCAGCAGCGGCTGGTGTCGCTGGCGATGAACCTGGGCATGGCCCGCACCACCCTCACCGACCTGCCCGAGCCCGCCCACGAGGTGATCGTCCAGGCGCACGAGGAGGCCAAGCAGGCGCTCAAGGAGCTGCGCGACCTCGTACGCGGCCTGCACCCGGCCGTGCTCAACGACCAGGGGCTGGACGCGGCGCTGTCCGGTGTCGCGGCGCGGGCCCCCTTCCCGGTCAAACTGGACGTCGAGGTGGCCGAGCGCGTCTCCCCGACCATCGAGGCGGTCGCGTTCTTCGTGGTCTCCGAGGCGCTGACCAACATCGCGAAACACGCCCGTGCCTCAAAGGCCGTGGTCACGGTGCGCCGCAGCGACCGGCTGCTGCACGTGACCGTCCACGACGACGGCAGGGGCGGCGCGACCCCCGACGGCGGCACCGGGCTGCGCGGCCTGGCCCAGCGGGTCGGCTCCGTCGACGGGACACTGGGCATCGACAGCCCCAACGGGGGCCCGACGACCATCGCGGTGGAGCTGCCATGCGGGTGATCCTGGCCGAGGACTCGGTTCTGCTCAGGGAGGGGCTCGTCCGCCTGCTCGCCAGCGCCGACATGCACGTCGTCGCGGCGGTCGCCGACGCGGAGGGGCTGTTGCGCGCGGTCGAGGAGCACGAACCCGACCTGGTCGTCACCGACGTGCGCATGCCGCCCTCGCACACCGACGAGGGCCTGCGCGCGGCGCTCGTGCTGCGCAGTCAGCACCCGAACCTCCCGATCCTGGTGCTGTCGCAGTACGTCGAGGAGCGCTACGCCACCCAGTTGCTGTCCACCGCGACCAACGGCATCGGCTATCTCCTGAAGGACCGGGTCGCCGACGTCGCCGAGTTCCTCGACGCCCTGCGCCGGGTCGCCGACGGCGGCACGGCGCTCGACCCCGAGGTGGTCGCCCAGCTCCTGCTGCGCGGGCGCAGCGACCCCCTCGACCGGCTGACCCGCAGGGAGTACGAGGTGCTCGCGCTGATCGCCGAGGGCCGGTCGAACGCCGGGATCGCCGAAGCCCTGGTCGTCTCGGAGAGCGCCGTCGGAAAGCACATCAACAACATCTTCGCCAAGCTCGACCTCTCCGGCGCGGACAAGGACCATCGCCGGGTGCTCGCCGTACTGCGGTTTCTGAAGATCTGAAAGAGGACATGACCATGCGCAACGGCGTCAGGATCGGCTGGATCGTCGTGGGCGGGGCGCTCAGCGTGATGCTCGTGGCCGTCATCACGGTGTCGGTGTGGGTCCAGCTCAGGCTGCCCCACCCCTACGACTTCGCCTATCCCGGCTCCTACGACTCCTCCCTCGTCAGCAGGCAGGCGTCGGAGAGCGACGCCCCGACCGTCTACACGCTCACGTCGCCGTGGGTCATCGTGGACGCCACGGGGCGGGTCGGCGTCAGAGTCGTCCCCGGCGCCGCGGGCAGGCTCTCGGTGAAGAGGGAGATCGCCTGGCCCCGGGCGTCCCACGGGCTCAGGGAGACGTGGGAGAACGGCAAGACCCTGCGGGTCAGGCTGACCTGCTCGGAGAGCGAGGGCGCCAACGAGTCCTGCCTGGCCGACTACACGCTGGGCGTCCCCTCCGGCGCCAAGGTCATGATCGCGACCCCGTCCGGGACCGAGCAGTGCCCGCTCAAGGCCACGGAGACGATCTGCCGTTATCCGTCAGGGGGAAGGACGGAGTGAGACGTTTCCCGGCTCCGGACGACGGGGCACGGGTACGGCCAGGCGGTCCTCAGGACGGCTCAGAGGCCCTCGGAGCCGTGCAGGCCGGCCTTCGAGCCCTTCAGGACAGTTCCTCCTGCGGGGGGCCCATCCCGGGGACGGGGGTCGGCTCCGGCGGCGGGCCGAGCGTGGCGGTCTCCGTCCAGGCGGCCGCGTAGAGGATCACCCTGGAGGAGAGGTTGATCCAGATCAGCAGGCCGACCATCACCGCGAACACCCCGTAGATGGGGTTGTTGAGCGTCCGCGACAGGATCAGCGCGGCGAGTTGCTTGAGGAGGCCGAAGCCGACCGCGCCGAGCAGCGCGCCCCGCAGCACCACCCTGATCGGCTGCCGCGACCGGCCCATCCAGTGCAGGATGATCACGAAGACGACGGTGTCGGCCAGCAGGCTGACCGCCAGGCCCAGGAGCCTGAGCGACCAGCTCTCCGCGGCCGAGCTGGACAGGCCCAGTTTCTCCGCGACGACCCCGCCTGCCTGGGTCGCGAAGCCGCCGACCAGCACCGAGGCGATCATCGTGATGCCCACGAGGGCGAAGGCGGTCAGGTCCCTGAGCTTGGCCAGGAAGAAGTTGAGCGGTGGCTCGGTGGTCATGGACATCTCGCGGAGCGCGCCGCGCAGCGCGTCGATCGCGCCGAGCCCGGCGTAGAGCAGGCCGAGAAGACCGATGATCCCGACGCTGGCCCTGGAGTCGGCGATCTGCTGGATCGGAAGCTGAGCGGCCAGCCCGGGGAGGTATTGGTCGATGGCGCGCTGCAGCGTCTTGACGGCGTCCGGCCGCACGGACAGGAAGTAGCCGAAGACCGCGAAGGCCAGCGCGATGATCGGGAAGAACGACAGGAACGCGAAGTAGGTCACCGCCCCGGCCAGCCGGTCGCCCGCCTGGAGCTGGTAGCGCTGCACGGTCCTGATCAGATGGTCGAGCCAGGGCCACCTGACCCGGTCCGCAGCGATCTTCGTTCTGCCCCACTCACGGACCGCGACGATCCGTTCCTGCACGCTTGTCACGCGCGGTCACCTACCCAAATACCGCCGGACCGTACGTAAGACCTCACATGAGACGTACGGCCCCGCGGGGCGGGTCACACCGTGGGCAGGAATCCGACCCGGTCGCGCACCTTCGCCATGGTCTCCGCGGCGACCGTGCGAGCCCGCGCCGCGCCGACGGCGAGCATCCGGTCGAGCTCGGTCTCGTCGGCCAGCAGTTTCTCGGTCCGCTCCCTGATCGGCGTGAAGATCTCCACGACGACCTCGGCGACGTCCTTCTTGAAGGTGCCGTAGCCCTGTCCGGCGTAGCGGGCCTCAAGCTCGGGGATCGGCGTGCCGGTCAGGGCCGACTGGATGCGCAGCAGGTTGGTGACACCGGGCTTGTTCTCGTCGTCGGCGAGGACCTCGGAACCGGTGTCGGTGACCGCGCGCATGACCTTCTTGCGCAGCGGCCCCGGCTGCTCCAGCAGGTCCAGGATGCCGCCGGGCGAGGAGGACGACTTGGACATCTTCGCCGTCGGATCCTGCAGGTCGGTGATCTTCTCCACGGCCTTGACGATGTGCGGCTGCGGCAGCGTGAAGGTCTCGCCGAAGCGGTGGTTGAAGCGCTGCGCGAGGTCGCGGGTGAGCTCCAGGTGCTGCTTCTGGTCGGCCCCGACCGGGACCCGGTCGGCCTGGTAGAGCAGGATGTCGGCCGCCTGCAGGATCGGGTAGGTGAACAGCCCGACGCTGGTCGAGCCCTCGCCGTACCGGGCGGACTTGTCCTTGAACTGGGTCATCCGGCCCGCCTCGCCCATACCGGTCAGGCAGATCAGCACCCAGGCCAGCTCGCTGTGCTCGCGGACGTGGCTCTGCACGAAGACCGTGGACCGCTCCGGGTCGAGGCCCGCGGCGAACAGCTGGGCGGCGGCGATCCTGGAACGCCTGCGCAGCGCCTCCGGCTGGTAGTCCACCGTGATCGCGTGCAGGTCGACGACGCAGTAGAAGGCGTCGTGGCCCTCCTGCATGGCGACGTACTGCCGGACGGCACCGAGATAGTTGCCCAGGTGGAAGGAGTCCGCGGTGGGCTGGATTCCGGAGAAGACACGGGGACTGGCCATAGCACGTAATTGTGTCAGCTGTCGGGAGTGTTCGGTGCCTCCGGCGCGGATGCGCGGCGTTTTATCCGGACTCTGGACACCCTGCGGCCGTCCATGCCCGTTACGGACAGCTCGAATCCGGGGATCTCAACACGCTCCCCCATCCCCGGGAGATGACCGAGGGCCGCCATGACGAATCCGGCGAGGGTCTCGTAGGGCCCCTCCGTCAGCCGGATGCCGGTCTCGGTCTCCACCACGTCGAGGTTGGCCAGGCCGTCGAGCTCGACCTCCCCCGCGGGCAGCACGGCCCGCTTGTCCTGGATGTCGTGCTCGTCGCGGATGTCGCCCACGAGTTCCTCGACCAGATCCTCCAGCGTGACGATGCCCGCGGTCCCGCCGTACTCGTCGATCACGATCGCCAGGTGGTGCCCCTCCCCCCGCATCTCCGACAGCGTGGCGAGCACCCGCTTGCTGATGGGGACCAGCTTGACGGGGCGGATCGGCACCAGCTCGCTGATCGGCTCGATGGATCCGGTCAGCACCGGGTCGAGCAGGTCCCTGATGTGGACGAAGCCCACGACGTCGTCGTAGGAGTCGCGGTAGACGGGGAAGCGGGAGTGCGGCATCGCCGCGGCCAGCACCGCGGCCTCGGCCAGCGGGGTGTCGACCGCCATGAACTCGACCTCGGTGCGCGGCAGCATCACCTCGCGGAGCTGGCGCTTGGCCGCGGCGAACACCTCCGCGATCAGGTGGCGCTCGTCCACGGTGAGCTCGTGGTGACCGACGACCATGTCGCGCAGTTCCTCGGTCGTGATCTCCTCGCGGTCGGCCTCCGGGTCTCCACCGAGCAGCTTGACCACGCCGTCGGTCGACGTGGAGAGCGCCCAGATGACCGGGCGCGACAGCGCGGCCATCCGGTCGAGGAACGGCGCGACCACCAGCGAGAGCCCCTCGGCCCGCTGCAGGGCGATCCGCTTGGGCACCAGCTCGCCCAGCACCAGCGAGACGTAGGAGATCGCCAGCGTCACCAGCACCAGGGCGAGCGGGGCGGCGACCGCCTGGGGCACGCCCCAGGCCGTCACGATCGGCAGGAGGTCCCTGGCGAGGGTGTCCGCGCCAAAGGCCGCCGACAGCATGGTCGCCACGGTCACGCCGATCTGGACGGCGGACAGGAAGCGGTTGGGGTCGTGGGCGAGCTTGGCAACCCTGGCCCCCCTGCGGCCCCGGGTTGCGAGCCTGCGCACCTGGCTCTCTCTGAGGGAGACCATCGCCATCTCCGCGGCCGCGAAGAACCCCCCGATCAGGATGAAGACCAGGACCAGGGCCGCGTTCGCCAGGACGCTGTTCACGAAATTGTCTCCGTCATGGCCGCCGCCCGTTCCGACTGTGGCCGATATTTGATGTGCAAGCATATGCTGGCACTGGCCTTACAAAAATAAACACATTCAAACATCATCAAACAGGAGGCTCCGTGAAGTTGCTGGTCACCGGTGGTGCCGGATACATCGGAAGCGTCGTGGCGGCGCAGCTCGTCGAGGCGGGTCACGAGGTCACGGTGCTGGACGACCTCTCCACCGGCCACGCGGACGCGGTCCCCTCCGGCGCGCGCTTCGTCGAGGGGTCGATCACCGACGCCTCCGGCGTGCTGACCGGTGTGGACGGCGTCCTGCACTTCGCGGCGAAGTCCCTGGTCGGCGAGTCCGTGGAGAAGCCGGGCCTGTACTGGGACCGCAACCTGGGCGGCACCCTGGCCCTGCTCGACGCCATGCGGGCCGCCGGGGTCGGCCGGATCGTCTTCTCCTCCACCGCCGCCACGTACGGCGAGCCGGAACGCTCCCCGGTGCTGGAGACCGACCCGACCCGGCCGACCAACCCGTACGGCGCCTCCAAGCTCGCGGTCGACACCACGCTGACCGCGTTCGCCGGGCTGTACGGCCTGGCCGCGGTGAGCCTGCGTTACTTCAACGTCGGCGGCGCGTACACCGCCGGGGACGGACGCCTCTACCGCGAGCGGCACACCGTGGAGACCCACCTGATCCCTAACGTCCTCGCCGTCGCGCTCGGCGGACGCGAGCCGGTCAACCTGTTCGGCACGGACTACCCCACCCCTGACGGGACATGCGTGCGCGACTACATCCATGTCGCCGACCTCGCCAGGGCGCACCTGCTGGCGCTCGACTCCTGCTCCGCGGGCGAGCACAAGATCTACAACCTGGGCAACGGCACCGGCTTCTCGGTGCGCGAGGTCCTGTCGGTCTGCCGCGAGGTCACCGGGCACGAGATCCCCGCGGTCGAGCGCGAGCGCAGGCCGGGCGACCCCGCGGTGCTGGTCGCCTCATCCGACAAGATCCAGCGAGAGCTGGGCTGGAAGCCGGAGCACCCCTCGATCAGGGACATCGTCACCGACGCCTGGACCGCCCTGCGCGGCGCCCTCTAGCGCAGACTGATGCGAGCCATGTTGTTCGCCGGGCGGCGGTCTCCCACCTGGGTGGAGTAGACCGTCGCCTTGGCTTTCGGCGCGCGCCTCCTGGCGCGGAAGGCGAGCCTGAGGCTCACCTGCCTGCCCGAACCGACCGCGCCCAGCGCGCAGCCGACGTAGCCCGCGTACGCATGGCACCGCGCCCCCTTCGCCGACAGGAAGCGCGCCTTGACGGTACGGAGGAAGACGGAGGCGTCCTTGACGACCCTGGGGCCCCGGTTGCGCACCACGGCGTCCATCGTCACGAGGCGCCCGGCCCTCGTCCTGTGCGACAGCCGTACCGCCAGGTCGGCACCCTCGTCGACCGGGGTCGTCAGCCGAGCGGAGTTGTTCGTCTCATCGCCGTCGACCACCTCTGAGGAGAGCACGGCCGTCGCCGTCAGCGGGCCGCGCGCGCCCGTCCTGACGATGCCGTTGATGGTCACCCCGCCGTCGGTCCCCGCGAGGACGTCCTGCTGGGAGGCGCAGACCACCTCTCCGGCCGTCCTGCCCGGCAGACACTCCGCGACGTTGACGCCGAGGATGTCGACGCCGTGCGGCAGCCGTACGACGAGCAGCGGCAGCACCGCGTCCTCCGGGCCCGCGTTGTGCACCTCGACCCGGTAGGTCAGCGGCTGCCCCGGCTGTGCGATCCCCGGCGAGACCTGGAGTCGCACCGACAGATCCGCTCCATTCCATCTCCCCTCCGCGCCCTCCGCCTGCACCGTCCCCGGCATCCAGAAAAGGGCGAAACTGACAACTCCAGCGACGAGCCGCGCCGCACCATGCGCTGTGAACACCGATCCCCCGAACATCAGTGGTCATTCAACGCTGAGACACCCTCCCGGGGCATGATGACACGCCGCCCGTCCGCACCTCGGAGACATGAACCGGTTCACCGCGCAGAACGCGAGAAGGGGCCCCGGCGGACCGGGACCCCTTCTCACAGGGCCTTTCGAGGGCTCGGGCTTTAGATGAGGCCGAGCTCGCGCACCGCGGTGCGCTCCTCCTCAAGCTCGCGCACCGAGGCGTCGATGCGCTCGCGGGAGAAGGCGTCGATCTCCAGCCCCTGGATGATCTCCCACTTGCCGTCGCGCGAGGCGACGGGGAAGGAGGAGATGATGCCCTCGGGCACGCCGTACGAGCCGTCGGAGGGGATCGCGGCGGAGGTCCACTCGGTGCCGTTGACCCAGTCGTAGACGTGGTCGATCGCGGCGTTCGCGGCGGAGGCGGCCGAGGAGGCGCCCCTGGCCTCGATGATCGCCGCGCCGCGCTTGGCGACGGTCGGGATGAAGGTGTCGCGCAGCCAGGCCTCGTCGACCTGCTCCGCGGCGATCTTGCCGCCGACCTCGGCGTGGAACAGGTCGGGGTACTGCGTGGCGGAGTGGTTGCCCCAGATGGTCATCTTCTTGATCTCGGTGACCGGGACCTGCAGCTTGGCGGCGAGCTGGGACAGCGCGCGGTTGTGGTCGAGGCGGGTCATCGCGGTGAAGCGCTCCGCCGGGACGTCGGGGGCGTGCTGCTGGGCGATGAGCGCGTTGGTGTTCGCCGGGTTGCCCACGACCAGGACGCGGATGTCGTCGGCCGCGTTGTCGTTGATGGCCTTGCCCTGCGGGCCGAAGATGCCGCCGTTGGCCTGCAGCAGGTCACCGCGCTCCATGCCCGCCGTACGCGGGCGGGCGCCGACCAGCAGCGCGACGCTGGTGCCGTCGAAGGCCTTGTTGGCGTCGTCGGTGACCTCGATGCCGCTCAGCAGCGGGAACGCGCAGTCGTCGAGCTCCATCGCGGTGCCCGCGGCTGCCTTGACCGCCTGCGGGATCTCCAGCAGGCTCAGCTTGACCGGGACGTCGGCGCCCAGCAACTGGCCCGACGCGATGCGGAACAGCAGCGCGTAGCCGATCTGACCGGCGGCGCCGGTGACGGTGACCTTTACGGGAGTCTGGGCCATGACCTTCCCCCACTCGAAGGATGAATTGTGACGCTCGGATGTTACCCGTCCAGGGTCGCCGACCTCGCGGCGAGTGCCTTGATCCGGCCTCCGGGCAGCGCGACCAGCGCGACCAGCGCCACGACCGCCCCGCCGACGGCGAGCCAGGGGACGACGCTCGCGGTCGCGGCGGCGTGTGCCGCGCTCAGCCCGTGCGTGGGCGCCTCGGTCCTGACGACGGAGGCGTAGAGGGTCCCGGCCAGGGCCAGGGCGACCGAGCCGCCGATCTGCCGGAAGAACGTCAGGTTCGCGCTCGCGGTGCCGATGAACTTCGGCGGGACCGCGTACTGGATCGCGACGGTCAGGCCCGACAGCATCGGTCCCATGCCGAGACCGAGGAGCGCCATCCATCCGGCGAGTGCGAGGCCCGAGGTCCCGGTCGTGAGCCCGGAGCACAGCACGCCGCCCGCCGCGATGAGGAACGCCCCGGCGACCAGCCACGGCTTGTAGCGCATGCTCTTCGAGATGAGCGCGCCCGTGACGGCGCTGCCCGCGACCATGCCGAGCATGAGCGGGTAGATACGCAGGCCCGACTCGGTCGCGCTCAGCCCCATGGCCTCCTGGAAGTAGCGCGGCAGGAAGACCACACCGGCGTACAGGCAGAACGCGGTGAGGAACGAGGCCGCGTTCGCCAGGGTGTAGGTCCGGTTGCGGAACAGTTCAAGGGGGATGATCGGCTGCGCCGCACCGCGCTCGACGAGGACGAACAGCGCGAGCAGCAGGACGGACGCCACGATGGGCCACAGCACGGGCCCGCTGGTCCAGGTGTGCCCGTCAAGTCCCTTCTCGGTCAGGCCGATGAGCAGTGAGCTGATCGCCACGCTGAAGACGGCGATGCCGAGGTAGTCGGGACGCACGCCGCGTCCCTGCCCCGCGACGTGCGGCAGCCGGGCCACGATGATCGCGATAAGGGCCACTCCGATGGGCAGGTTGACCAGGAACGCCCAGCGCCAGCTCGCCTGGTCGGTGAAGACACCGCCGAGGAAGGGTCCCGCGATGTAGCTCAGCGCCATCACCCCGCCGAGCGCACCCTGAACCCGGCCGCTCTTGCCGGGCGGGAACAGGTCGGCGACCAGCGCGAGGGAGAGCGGTAGCAGCGCCCCCGCGCCCAGGCCCTGCAGCGCGCGGAAGGCGATGAGCTGGCCCATGTCCTGCGCCGCCCCGCACAGCACGGAGCCGAGCAGGAAGATCGCGATGCCTGTCAGCAGTAGCGGCTTGCGGCCGTAGGTGTCCGACAGCCTGCCGTACAGGGGGACGGTGATCGTCGAGGTCAGCAAATAGGCGGTCACAACCCAGGTGTAGAGGCCCGCGCCGCCGAGTTCCTGGGTGATCCGGGGCAGCGCGGTCCCGACGATCGTCTGGTCGAGCATGGCCAGAAACATTCCGCCGAGTACGGCGAGCAGCAGCAGCCCGTTCTTGGGAGAGCGAGTCTCCGCCGGGGGGTTCAATACGTCAGTAGACACATGTTGATGGTGACATGTCATTATTGACATGTCAATCCGTAGCTATGATGGAGAGATGTCTCTTCGGATCGCGCTTCTCGGCCTGCTGACAGCCGCGGGCCCCGCCAGTGGCTACGACCTGACGAAACTCTTCGAGAGCTCGATCAGCAACGCCTGGCAGGCCCGGCACAGCCAGATCTATCCGGAGCTGAACAAGATGGCCGCCGACGGCCTGGTCACGGTCGAGGAGGCGGGACCGCGCGGCAGGAAGACCTACGAGATCACTGCCGAGGGCTCGGGAGAGCTGCGCACGTGGCTGCTGGAGAAGGAGCCGTCACGGTCGTATCGCAGCGAGGGGGCGCTGCGCGCGTTCCTGCTGCCCATGCTGGAGTCACACGAGGCCGTGGCGCTGCTACGCACCGAGGCACAGGCCTACGCCGTCAGGCTGGCCGAGCTGGAGGCCATCTGCGCGGCGCAGCCCTCATCGAAGAAGTCCGGCTTCGGGCACTACGCCCTCGACCTGGGCATCCGTCAGGCACGGCTGATGCGTGACTGGGCCGAGGAGACCGCAGCCGAGATCGAGAACCTGGCCAAGGAGACCTGACCATCGGGAACCGGCTTGGGCGCGCCGGTGTCTGGACTGAGGAGCGAAGGAGCGAAGCGGATGAGCGACGAGGGAAGGCACCGGCACTGGGGCGCCCAGGCCCGCGACGCCGCCAGGCGTCGCCATCAGCACAGCTAGCCGCACCCGGCCATGGTGGGAAGGCGGTCCTCCCGGGTGGGGAAGTCGACCTTGGAGAAGTGCTCGTCGAGCAGTTTGCTCACCGTGCCGTCGCGGTAGAGGCTCACGATCGCGCCCTGCACGGCCTTGCAGGTGCGCCTGTCGCCCTTCTTGACGGCCACCGCGTAACGCTCGTCGGTGAGCTTGAGCCCGACCACCTTGTAGCGGATGCTCTCCCGGTTGGCGAAGCCCGCCAGCACCAGGTCATCGCCGGGGACCGCGTCGACCTCACCGGCCAGCATCAGGTTCATGCACTCGGTGTAGGTGTTGGCGGCGACCAGGTCGAGACGTTTCACCGCGCCCTGCAGGACGCCGACCGAGGCGCTCGCGCCGGGCTGGCAGAGCCGCCCGCCCTCGAGGTCCGCGACGGAGGTGATCGAGGAGCCGCTTTTGACGAGCACGTCGACGTGGGCGAGATAGTACGGCCCGGCGAACGTGACGTCGTCCGTCTTGTTGATCGAGTAGGTCGAGACGACCAGGTCGATGTCGCCGGAGGCCAGCAGCTTCGGCCGCTCTTCTCTGCTGGTCGCCCTGAAGGTGATCCCGCTCGCGGGCACCCCGAGCTTCTTGGCGATCTCGGTCGCCATGTCGACCTCGAACCCCTGCCAGGTGTCGCCGTTCTTCAGCGCGATGCCCGGCAGGAAGTCACGCATGCCGATGGTGATCTTGTGGGTACTGGCCGCCTTGTCGGCCACCGAGGAGAACGTACCCGGGATCGAGGCCTCCGGGGTCGGGCTGACCTGCGTCCCCGCGCCGAACTGCGGCCGCCAGCCCGTCGAGTACACGGCCGCGCCCGCGCCCGCGACCAACAGGAAGGCGACGGCCGCCGCGATCCAGCGACCCCGGTTCGAACGCCCCCGCGGAGCCGCAGGCGCCGTGCTCTGGCCGGCGACCGTCGTCTGCCAGCTCGGCGGCGAGACGTCCTGCGAGTGTTCGCCGTAGACCGGCGGAGAGGCGTACTCGCCGTACGTCGGGGACACCGGGCGCTCTCCGTAGAGCGGGGCCGGGTGCTCGCCATAGGCCGGGGCCGGGTGCTCGCCGTAGATGGGAGACGGGTTCGGGGCGCGGCCAGGGGACGACGGGTGATCGCCGTGAACCGGGACCGGGGCCTGCAGGTGCTGGGCGTGGCCCTGGGGCGACGCCACGTGCCCCTGGTACGGCGGCTCGGCCTGTCCCTGGGGCGACGGCCCGGGGTGGCCCTGGGAGGAGCCCTGCCGGTCGCCGACGTGGCCCTGGGAGAGGCCCTGCCGGTCGAGGGACGGCGACGACGGGTGCTGCAGCAGGCCCTCGGGGGACGGACTCTGCTCGCCGTACCCGGGATGCCGCGCGCGGACCCCCGTGGACGGCGGCTGCGGGCCGCCACGCCGGGACTGGTCGGTGACGGTCGCCGGCATCCGGATGGGGCTGGTCGCGTCGTCGGGACCCGCGATCTGCGCCCCCTGGTTGAGCACGGCGGGCGAGGCGTTCACACTCTCCGGGTGACCGAGCATCCGCAGCAGGATTTGATCGGCCGAGGGACGCTCCGTGGGCGCCTTGGCCAGCGCCGCGCGGACCACGCCGCGTAACGGCTCCGGCATGGCGTCGACGTCGACCTCGTGGTTGAGGATACGGTTCAGCACGACCGCGATCGAGCCACCCGCGAACACCGTCTCGCCCGTCGCGGCGAACGCGATGGTCGCCCCCCAGGCGAAGACGTCCGTGTGCGGGCCGACGTCGGCGCCGGAGATCTGCTCGGGCGCCATGTAGGCGGGGGTGCCGATGGCCCGGCTGGTGATCGTGCCGGTCGAGTCGAGGATGCGGGCGATGCCGAAGTCGACGACCCGGGGCCCGTCCGCGGCGATGAGCACGTTGTCCGGTTTGAAATCGCGGTGCACGATCGCGGCCTGGTGGATGGCGGTGAGCGCGGTCGCCGTACCGATCGCGAGGCGCTGCAGCGCCGTGCCGCGCAGCGGCCCCTCTGCCTCGACGACCTCCCGCAGCGACCTGCCCTCGATGTACTCGCTCGCGATGTAGGGGGTGTCGCCCTCCAGGTCGACGTCGACCACGCCCGCCGTGCAGAAGGAGGCGACCCGCTGCGCCGCCCGCGCCTCCCTGGCGAATCGGGACCTGGCGATCGCGTCACCGGAGAACTTCACGTGCAGCAGCTTGATCGCCGCCCGCTCTCCCTCGGGGTTCTCCCCCAGGTAGACGATCCCCTGGCCGCCCTCCCCGATCCGGCCGACAACGCGGAACTGCCCAAGCTGGCGCGGTTCCCCCGCCTCCAGCGGCGCGATCTGCGGCATCATCGTCCTCTACGATTCGGTGACTCCCCGACGAGCCAAACTTTACGACCCCGCGGCTCCATCTCCGCCGCGTTACGCGCAGGTGCCCCCATCCCGTACGGCCCACGCCCCGGCTGTGACAGCCCGGAGCAGGAGACATCGGACACGCCGACCCACCCGATTACCGACAAATCGCCTCAAGATGGCGCTCCACGCGCTTAGATCGCTACCGTTGACCGTTCCCTCAGTCAAAGCCGGAGCCAATCCCCAATGCGCCGATACACCGGTTATCGCGACTTCGTCCAGCGCGATCAACGTTCCCTCGTCGGCACCGCCCTGCTCCTCACCGGCAGCCACGAGCGGGCCATCCGGCTCGTTCTGTCGGCCCTGCGCTCCGTCGGGCTGAGCTGGCCTCCGACCCTCTGGGAGAACCCGACAACCCACGCCCAGATCACGATGTACCGCCGCTACCTGCGGCGACCCGCCTCGACGGGAGCGACCGCCCTGCTGCGGCTCCCGCCGAGGCGGCGGGTGCTCGTGGTCGCCTGCCTGCACGACGGCAGGACGCGCGAGGAAATGGCGACCGTCCTCGGCCTCCCCCTGGAGACCGTGGAGTCGGAGGTCAAGGAGGCGGTGACCGCGCTCAGCAAGGGCGACGCGAAACGGCTGACCGCGAGGCTGGCGGAGACGGCGGGCGAGGCCTCCGTTCCCGACCTCACCGCCAGGTCCGTGCGCGCGCTGCGGCGGCGCCGTACCAGGGGGACGGTCCTGACCACGGCCGCGGCGCTCGTCCCGATCGGTCTCATCGCCGCCTTCACCCTGCTCCAGCAGGGGCAGGTGTGGAACTCGGCGCTGGGCGAGCGCAACCAGCCGCCCTCCTCGCAGACGACGAACGGATCCAACGCCATGCGGGTCGTCTCGACCCCGGGCCCCGGCACGGGATTTCGGCCGTGGCAGACCCCCCGCACCTCCTTCACGATCCGCTACGCCGTACCGGGCAAGTGTCCGGACGACGGCGCGTCGACCGACGGCAAGCCGGCGCCCTCACGGGCGGGGAAGGTCACCTGCGCGGGCTGGACGCTGAAACTGGCAGGCGGCGACGAGGGCCGTCCCGCGCTCGAGTCGGTCGAGTGCGAACGTCCCGGCCACTGCGAGTCCACGGTGAACGTCCCCGACGCGGCCCAGCATCTGGCGTACGGCGACGACTGGAGCTACTGGCGCCTCGCGCCCGCCATCAGCAGGGACGGGCGGCGCATCGCCTACCTCAGCGCGGCCGAGGGGAGGTATGTCGCCCATGACCTGCGAAGCGGCGAGAAAAAGTACCTGTCCCCCGCGCTGGTCCCCGGCGACACCGAGACGGGCACCGGGGTGAGCGTCTCCCCCGACGGCCGCCTGTTCACCGTCGCGCTGGGCGGGCGGCGGCTGCGGACCGACTTCGCCACCGGGAACGTGACGTCCCTGCCCGCGGGACGGGCGACGGCCGTCGAGCGGTCGGCGGACTGGCTGCGCCAGAACTACCAGGTCTGGCGCGACTCCCCGAGCGGCAGATACTCGGCCGCGATCAGAACCGCGAAGACCGGCGGCGACAGCCTGCACATCATCGACGCCAGGACCCGTCAGGTGTTCAAGGACCTGCGGCTTCCCTCACTGGGAGACCCGACCTCCGGCGAGGTCGTCGGCTGGCTGAACATCCGCGAGGTCGTCGTCAAACTGACGGACAAGGCCGAGGGGGACCTTCTCGGCTTCTTCAGGGTCGACGCGGTCACCGGACGGATGCACCGGGTCCCCGGTCTCCCCGACGGAGAGTCGGTCGTGCTCGGCGCCCTGACGGGGCCGTGAGACGGGAGACGGGCGGGAAAACGAGAAGGGCCGCCGGAGGCGGCCCTTCCGCGAGACGACGGCTTTAGGCCATCTTCTTCTTGAGGTTCTCGTCAAGGGCCGCCAGGAAGTCCTGGGTGGTCAGCCACTTGGCGTCGCCGCCGACGAGGAGGGCGAGGTCCTTGGTCATCTGACCGCCTTCGACGGTCTCGACGCAGACCTGCTCCAGCTTCTCGGCGAAGTCGATCACCGCGGGGGTGTTGTCGAGCTTGCCGCGGTGGGCGAGACCCCGGGTCCACGCGAAGATCGAGGCGATCGGGTTGGTGGAGGTGGGGTTGCCCTTCTGGTGCTCACGGTAGTGACGGGTCACGGTGCCGTGGGCGGCCTCAGCCTCGACGGTCTGGCCGTCGGGGGTCAGCAGGACCGAGGTCATCAGGCCGAGCGAGCCGAAGCCCTGCGCGACGGTGTCGGACTGGACGTCACCGTCGTAGTTCTTACAGGCCCAGACGTAGCCGCCCTCCCACTTGAGCGCCGCGGCGACCATGTCGTCGATCAGGCGGTGCTCGTAGGTGATGCCGGCGGCCTCGAACTCGGCCTTGAACTCGGTCTCGAAGACCTCGGCGAAGATGTCCTTGAAGCGGCCGTCGTAGGCCTTCAGGATCGTGTTCTTCGTGGAGAGGTAGACCGGGTAGTTGCGGGCCAGGCCGTACCGCATGGACGCCCGCGCGAAGTCGCGGATCGACTCGTCCAGGTTGTACATGGCCAGCGCGACACCGCCGCCGGGGAAGTCGTAGACGTCGAGCTCGATCGGCTCCGAGCCGTCCTTCGGGGTGTAGGTGAGGGTCAGCGTGCCCTCGCCGGGAATCTTCAGGTCGGTGGCGCGGTACTGGTCGCCGAAGGCGTGACGGCCGACGACAATCGGCTTGGTCCAGCCGGGGACGAGCCTCGGCACGTTGGACATGATGATCGGCTCACGGAAGATGACGCCGCCGAGGATGTTGCGGATGGTCCCGTTCGGGGACTTCCACATCTTCTTGAGGCCGAACTCCTCGACCCGGGCCTCGTCCGGCGTGATCGTGGCACACTTGACGCCGACGCCGTACTGCTTGATCGCGTTGGCGGCGTCGATCGTCACCTGGTCATCGGTCGCATCACGGTGCTCGATCCCGAGGTCGTAGTACTTCAGGTCGACGTCCAGGTAGGGAAGGATCAGCTGGTCCTTGATGAACTGCCAGATGATCCGGGTCATCTCGTCGCCGTCAAGCTCGACGACGGGACCCTCTACCTTGATCTTGGGCATGCGTGGGGTTCCCCTTCTGAACTAACACTGGCCAGACAGTCCTTGAGGCTCACTGGCCGTTGAGGCTATCGGACGGGTTTGACTGTCCTGCGACGCCCCCGGTCATCCGCCGTATCGCGGCATGAGCCACGGATACTGCAGAAGCAACGAGCCGACCATCAGCGCGACGCCGAAGAGCGCCAGCGTGACGGTGTCGGTCGTTTTCCGCCGTACGGCGAGCTGCCCGCCTCCCGTGAGACGGAACAGCGCGCCCAGCGCCATGACGGCGCCGAGGGAGAATCCTCCCCATTCGGGGTCGACCAGGACAGCGAAGATCACTGCGAGGATGGCGCCCGCCAGCACCAGGGGATACGGACCCCAGCGGTTGCCGGCCGCGCTCGTCGCGCTCGCCGCGTTCACCGTGCGCTCCTGGGAGTGCCGGGCCCGGCGGCCCCCGGTGTCTCCGTGTTCCCGCACATCCGGCTCATCGCTCGCATCCATGCTCGCATCCGTTCGGGCACCCGTCGGCTCATCTCGCTTCTCGCACCCGGCTCATCGCTCGTCGATCGGCTTCCACTTCTGGTCGCGCTCGCCGATGTACTCGCTGTCCGGACGGATCAGACGGTTGTCGGCGTGCTGCTCGATGACGTGCGCGGTCCATCCTGACATGCGGCTGACCGAGAAGACCGGAGTGAACAGGTCGGTCGGGATGCCGAGGTAGTGGTAGACGGTCGCGGCGTAGAAGTCCACGTTCGGGTAGAGGCCCTTCGTCTCGAAGACGACCTCCTCCATCTCCTTGGACATCCGGTAGTACGTGTCGTCGCCCGAGGCCTCCGCGAGCTCCTGCGACATCCTGCGCAGGTGCGTGGCGCGCGGGTCCTCCGTCTTGTAGACCCGGTGCCCGAAGCCCATGATCTTCTCGTGGGCGGCGAGCCTGTCCCGCACGGACTGGGCGACGGCGCTCGGGTCGAGTGACTCGAGGGTGCGCATGACCTGCTCGTTCGCACCGCCGTGGAGGGGGCCCTTCAGGGTGCCGATGGCGGCCACGATGGCCGAGTGCATGTCGGACAGCGTCGCGGCGCAGACGCGGGCGGCGAACGTCGAGGCGTTCATGGTGTGGTCGGCGTGCAGGACCAGGCACGTGTCGAAGACCTCGACCTCGTGGCGGTCCGGGGTGCGGCCGGTGATCTGGAGAAGGAAGTTGGCCGCGACGCTCAGCTCGGGATCGGGCTCGGGGATCTCGGTGCCGGTCCTGGCCGCGTGGTAGCGAGCCACCAGGATCGGCTGCTGGGCGGTCAGTCTGGCGGCCTTGCGCAGGTTGGCCTCCGGGCTGTTGGAGTCCTTGTCCTGGTCGTCACCGGAGGCCAGCGAGACCAGCGTGCGCAGCGCCTCCATGGGCGCCTGCTTCTCCGCGATCTCCGGGATGTTCGCCTCTGCGAGCGCACCGAGGGTGCGCCCCCTGACGAGTTCCGCGCCGTAGACGGCGAGCTGTTCCCTGTTGGGGAGCCTGCCGTGCTGGAGCAGGTGCGCGGTCTCCTCGAACGTGGTGCGGCCGGCGAGATCGTGGATGTCGTAGCCACGATAGAAGAGACGACCGGCCTGCCCGTCGATGTCGCTGAGCGCTGTGGACGCAGCTACGACATCGGCGAGGCCTTTTGTGGGCTTGTCCGCCATGAGTGTTTCCTCCGCTTTTCTTCGACCGAAGTCTACCTGTGAGCAGGGGAAACCTTCCCGAGAGGTCCAGACCAATTTCACGTAGGATTCTCCTTCTGGCAAAGGCGATTCCCCATCCCCTCGTTTGGGTAAGCCGCAGCTGTAGGAATAGTTACGGCGGGCTACCTGGGGAGGAACTGCCGTGGAGGGGCCGTTCATACGCATCGAGGACACTGGCGAGGTGGTCCCGTTGCGCCCCGAGATCACGACGATCGGGCGTGGCCGGGGAGTAGACATCCGGCTCAACGATCCAAGTGTTTCCCGGCTGCACGCGGAATTCGTCCGGCGCGGTCCCTACCTGTATGTCGTTGATCTGGGCTTGTCCCGCAACGGCACACGGGTGAACGGCAGGCCGATTGCGAGGAGGGTGCTCGACGACGGCGACGTCGTCTCCTTCGGCGCCGCGAGGGGCAGAATCGGCGGAGTCCCGCGTGAGGACTTCGCTCCAGAGGTCGAGCTTCGCCGCGCGGCGGCTCCCGAGCTGACCCGGCGGGAGGTCGACGTGCTGACGTCGCTGTGCCGTCCCGCGCTCTCGGACGAGGCGTTCGTCGCGCCCGCGACGGCACGGGAGATCGCCGACGACCTGGTGGTGACGGAGGCCGCGGTCAAGCAACACCTGCTGCGCCTGTACCAGAAGTTCCGGATACCGGAGGGGACCAACCGTCGCACCAGACTGGCCAACGAGGTGGTCGCCCTCGGCCTGGTCAGGCCGACCCCGGTGGTGCCGCCGCAACGCGCGGCGGGCCCTGCCGAGGTCCAGGCCGCCGCCACCACGACCACGAGCCGCAGGGCTTCCTGAGCTCTGTCTCCGGCGACCCGTCCCACCCGGGCGGCGCGTTCTTCTCGGCATGCCCGCACTTCGGCGTGCCGCTCATCGGCGTGCCGGTGTCTCGGCACGCCGCCCTTCGGCATGCGCGTCGGTTCGGCATGCGCGCCGGTTCGGCATGCGCGCCGGTTCGGCGCGCTACCGGTTCGGTGTGCCGCCGGTTCGGTGTGCCGCCGGTTGCCTACCGCCGACGGCCTGCCGTCGGTGGCCTACTGCCCGGCGGCCTGCTTCTCCGCGGCCTCGACGACGTTGGTGAGCAGCAGGGCCCTGGTCATCGGGCCCACACCGCCGGGGTTGGGGGTGAGGAAACCGGCGACGTCCTTGACGTCGGGGGCCACGTCACCGGCGATCTTGCCGTCGACGCGGGAGACGCCGACGTCGAGCACGGCCGCGCCGGGCTTGACCATGTCGGCCGTGATCAGGTGGGGCACCCCCGCCGCGGCGACGACGATGTCGGCGCGCCTGACGTGGGCGGCCAGGTTCTGGGTGCCGGTGTGGCAGAGGGTGACGGTCGCGTTCTCAGAACGGCGGGTCAGCAGCAGACCGAGCGAGCGGCCGACGGTGATGCCGCGCCCGACCACGGCGACCTCCGCGCCCTTGATGGGCACGCCGTACTCCTGCAGCAGCAGGACGATGCCGTGCGGGGTGCAGGGCAGCGGCGCGTCGACCATGTGGACCAGGCGGCCGAGGTTGACCGGGTGCAGGCCGTCGGCGTCCTTCGCCGGGTCCATGCGCTCGATCAGCGCCAGGGTGTCGAGGTGCCGGGGAAGCGGGAGCTGGACGATGTAGCCGGTGCACTCCGCCGAGGCGTTGAGCTCGTCGATGACCGCCTCGACCTCGGCCTGGGTCGCGGTCGCCGGCAGGTCCCTGCGGATGGAGGCGATGCCGACCTCGGCGCAGTCACGGTGCTTTCCCGCCACGTAGATCTGGCTGCCCGGGTCGTCGCCGACGAGGACGGTGCCCAGTCCGGGGGTGACACCGCGCTCCCTCAGCACTGCCACCCTGGCCGTGAGGTCTGCCTTGATCTTCGCCGCGGTGGCCTTGCCATCCAGAATCTGCGCGCTCATGACGTCAATCCTTCCATGAGATCATCCGCGGCTCGCTTCCCTCCGCTCGATGATCCTGCGGGTGAAGGGGATGTACTCCACGATCTTCGCTCCCAGGTAGGCGGCGCCGAGGGCGAAGACGAGAAGCAGCCAGGGGCTCTGCCAGAACCCGTTCATGACCACGAAAGCATTCAGGACGGGACCGAGCAGGGGCATGGGAGATCTCCACGGGCACAGGGGAAGGAATGCTTCACCCTAACCGGGGTTCAAACCTTTTCCAGCCGGAAAATCGTGTCCGTTTCGCCACTTTCTTGTCTCCGGTTTACGGCTGCCCCACGGAGTGCGGCAGCCGTACGACCTGGGAAGATCCAAAAAATCAGTGGAAGAAGTGGCGGGTGCCGGTGAAGTAGAGCGTGATCCCGGCGGCCTCGGCCGCGGCGATCACGTCCGCGTCGCGGATGGAGCCGCCCGGCTCGACGATCGCCTTGATCCCGGCGCCGATGAGCAGCTCCGGGCCGTCCGCGAACGGGAAGAACGCGTCGGAGGCCGCGACCGAGCCCCTGGCGCGGTCGCCCGCGCGGGTGATCGCGAGCTGCGCCGAGTCGACCCGGTTGACCTGGCCCATGCCGATGCCGACGCTCGCGCCGCCAGAAGCCAGCAGGATCGCGTTCGACTTCACCGAACGGCAGGCCTTCCAGGCGAAGGCCAGGTCGGCGAGGACCTCGGCGGAGGCCGCGGGACCCGCCTTGAGCTCCCAGGTCGACGGGTCGTCGCCGGGGGCGTCCACCCTGTCGGTCGTCTGCACCAGCAGGCCGCCGTCGATCCGGCGGAACTCGGCCCGGTTGTCCGGCCCCTTCGGGCAGACGAGCAGGCGGATGTTCTTCTTCGCGGTGAGCAGCGCCAGCGCCTCGGCGGAGAAGCCGGGAGCCACGACGACCTCGGTGAACACCTCGGCGATCTGCCCGGCCAGTTCCTCGGTGACCTCGCCGTTGACCGCGATCACACCGCCGTACGCCGAGACCGGGTCACAGGCGTTCGCCCTGCGGTGCGCCTCGGCGACATCGGCGCCGACCGCGATGCCGCAGGGGTTCTGGTGCTTGATGATCGCCACCGCGGGGTCGGCGAAGTCCCACGCGGCCCGCCACGCGGCGTCCGCGTCGAGGTAGTTGTTGTAGGACATCTCCTTGCCGTGCAACTGCTCGGCGTTGGCCAGGCCGTCGCGCTGGCCGGAGTAGAGGGCAGCGCCCTGGTGCGGGTTCTCGCCGTAACGCAGCGGCGACCTGAGCGTCCACGCGGCGCCCATGTAGGTGGGCCAGGCGTTCTCCTCAGCGGCGTAGACGTTGGCGAACCAGGAGGCGACCGCCGTGTCGTAGGCGGCGGTGTGAGCGTAGGCGCCCGCGGCGAGACGGCGGCGCTCGGTGAGGGTGAAGCCGCCGACCGCCACCGCGGCGAGCACGTCGCCGTAGGCCGCGGGGTCGACCACGATCGCCGCGGTGCCGTGGTTCTTGGCCGCGGCGCGGATCATCGCGGGGCCGCCGATGTCGATCTGCTCGACGCACTCGCCGTCGGAGGCGCCGGAGGCGACGGTCTCCTGGAACGGGTACAGGTTGACCACGACGAGCTGGAACGGCTCGATCTCCAGCTCTTCGAGCTGCTTGACGTGGGCCGGGTTGCCGCTGTCGGCCAGCAGACCGGCGTGAACGCGCGGGTGCAGGGTCTTGACGCGGCCGTCCAGGCACTCGGGGAACCCGGTCAGCGACTCGACCGGAGTGACGGGGACACCGAACGAGGCGATCTTCGCGGCGGTGCCGCCGGTGGAGACGATCTCAACCCCGGCGGCGTCGAGACCACGGGCCAGCTCCTCCAGCCCGCTCTTGTCATACACCGCGATCAACGCGCGCCGGATGGCGATGCGGGTCACTTCGTGGTCCTCCTGTTTTGTTCAGGTTTTCCGGCCGCCCAGCTCATCCGCTGGGTCGTCCGAGACAAACGGTCCGTCCGGTAACCGTCCAGCCCTCGCGGGCCATCCGGCCGACGGTTTCGACGAGCAGGTTCCGCTCGACGGTCTTGATGCGCTCGTGCAACGTCTCCTCGTCGTCGCCGTCGAGCACGGGCACCGCCTCCTGGGCGACGATCGGCCCGCTGTCGACTCCCGCGTCGGCGAGTATCACGGTGCAGCCGGTGATGCGCACGCCGTACGCCAGCGCGTCGCGGACCCCGTGAGCGCCCGGGAAGGAGGGCAGCAGCGCGGGGTGGGTGTTGAGCACCGGGAAGGCGGCCAGCGTCGGCTGGCCGAGGATCTTCATGAATCCCGCGCAGACGACCAGGTCGGGACGGTACTCGGCGATCCGGGCGGCGATCGCCCTGTCCCAGGCGTCCCTGCTCTCGTGATCGGGCAGTTTCTCGACGAAGGACGGCACACCCGCGCGCTCGGCGCGGGCCAATCCCTCGATGTCGTGACGATCGGCTCCGACCGCCACGACGCGAGCCCCGTAAGCCTCGTCTGCCGAAGCGTCCAGTAAGGCCTGTAGGTTGGTTCCAGAACCAGATACGAGGACCACAAGCCGCGCGGCCTGGGATGACACCGACGCACTCCATTCGGACGGGGACTGATGCCGCTGCAAGGGTATCGGCCTGTGTGCTCGTACGACGCAAGGAGGTCAGTTGACGTCACCCGTCCAGGCACGGCCGGCGGAGAGCGCGGGACGGCGGGCCCTGTGGCTCGCGTTCGCCTCCGTGGTGATGACCTTCATGCTTCCCCTCGCGGGACTCGTCATGTCGGTTTTCGCGCTCGTCGTCTCGATCCGCGCGATCCCCGCCCTGCGCTCGGTGACCAAACCGGCCGGAATCGCCGTCGTCGGGATCGTCCTGTCGTCGCTGGCGCTGCTGGTCTCCCTCGGGGTGACCGCGATGCAGTTCTACTTCAGCAATGAGCTGGCCACGTACGCCGACTGCCGCGCGGGAGCGGGCACCGTCACCGCCCAGAACGAGTGCGTCGAGCAGCTCGAACGGGCGATGGAGAAGAAGATGCCCTTCGTCAGGCCCGGCGAGGTCCAGTTCCCCTTCCCGCCCTGACCGGTCCGCCTCCCCTCGGCCGGATTCGTCTCCCCGGCCGTCCGTGACAGCACCATGGGCGCCTCCGGTGAAGGCGCCCATGGTGATCTGCCGGGCCGGACCCCCGATGACCGGCCCGGCGACGGTTACCGTGATCGTCTAACCGGGGCTGGACGTGGGCTGGGACGTCTGCCACTGCAGTTGCTGGGCAGGGTTGTCCTTCCGCCAGATCTCCGTGCCCGTCTCGTCATAGCCGACGAGCTGGAAGCCTTCGAGGTAGATGTCACCGGAACGCCGGTAGGTTCCGGCGAACAACCGGATCCCGAAGCCCCACGAGTCGGCCCGCGTTTCGGCGATCTTCGACGTGCCGTCCTTGAACACCAGCGCGATCCGGGCGGTCCGGGCATCGGTGACGCCGAACCAGTGGCCGTCACGGTCCAGGAAGTCGACGGGGTACCTCCCACCGGCCGCGTCGGCCGTCAGGTTCTTCGCGTCCACCCCGTTCTGCCCGACCTCCTGGCCGTTCAGCGTCCAGATCAGCGTCTTGGTGCCGGAAAACGGGTAGACGCTGGCGACCATGCCCTCCGGCATGGTCATCGCGGTGCCGACGGGAGCGCCGGTCGCCATGGGCTGGTAGTGGTAGTCGTTCCTCACCCGCTCGACGACCCGTCCCGCGGCGTCGGTGAACTCGAACGCCGCCACCTGCGTCTTCGACGGCGCGGACACCGTCCAGAGCGACAGAGGCGCGCCCTCGGGACGCTGGATCTTGCCCGCGACCCTGATCCCGTCCTTCCCCACCGTCGAGACCCCGCTCACCCCGTCCCGCGTGGCCCCGTAGTACAGCACGGTCTCCGGCAGCGGCCACGCCACGGTCGATCCCGTGACCCAGGCCTGTTTCCGCTTGCCAAGGGGATCGCCGCACATCGCGCCGCCCGGACCGGTCCTGCCCTGCAGGGCCTCGCAGAACATGGGGCCGGTGTCGTCCTTCGCGTTCTCCGGCTTGGCGAACCACAGCACCATCGGCCTGTGCTCGGAGGGGTTGTCGAGAACCAGCCGGTCACCGAGCGGCGTCTTATCCTGCATGATCCCCTCGTAGATGTCCTCCTGCCCCTCTCCCGCAGGTTCCTCACCGGCGGGGGCGGTGCTGACGACGCCGGTGGTGACGCCGCCGCCCTTGCCGTTCTCCGCGGTCAGGAACAGCGGCACGGCCACCGCCGCCGCGGCCACGGGGATGAGCGCGAGCGGCCAGAACCGGTGGTAGGACGAGCGCGGCAGACGGTCACGCACCTCGCCCCACGCGTGGGCGCCGATCTCGTAGGTCTGGGCACGGGCGTCGAGCGCCGCGCGCAGACGATCCTCAAGTTCGTTCACCATGTCTCCTTCAGCGCCTTGCCGAGGGCTGCGAGACCCCGGCTGGCGTGTGTCTTCACCGAGCCGGGCGAAACGCCCATGGTCTCGGCGATCTCACGTTCGGACAGGCCCAGCCAGTAGCGCAGGACCAGCGCCTCGCGCTGACGGCGCGGCAGGCGGTCGAGGGCGGCGAGCAGTTCGCGATGCCTCTCCGCGACGAGCGTCATGTACTCGCCGTCGGGCACCGGGTCGGGTGGCTGCGGGCGGCGCAGCCGCACCAGCCGCAGATGACGCAGTCGCTTGCGGGTCAGGTTGCAGACGATCGCGCGTACGTAGCCGAGCGCCGCCCCGTCGTCCCGCAGCTTCCGCGAGTGCAGGCGGGCGAACGCCTCCTGGACGATGTCCTCGGGGTCGTCCGCACCGAGCAGCCCCGCCAGCCGTACCAGCGCGTGGTACTGCCCGGCAAACAGCTCCGCCAAGGTCGGAACCTCGGTCGCCGTCACGGATGTATCGATCACACCTGAGAGACCCCCACGGGGACGATGGGTTGACACCGGGGTGCGCGGGAAAGCGGGCCGCGGGTCCGCATATCATCGGCATCGGCGGCCAACGGCACACGGGTGGTGAGGACGACATGCGGCCTCGCGTGAACGCGATGCTCGACCACTGCACCCTCGAGGTCGCGATGACCGTCATCGGCGGGACCTGGAAGCTCAGCATCCTGAAGTACCTCTTTCCCGGTCCCCTCCGCTTCGGCGAGCTGGGGCGCACGATGCCGGAGATCACGCCGCGCATGCTGACCCGCCAGCTCAGAGAGCTTGAGGAGGACGGGATCGTCACCCGGACCGTCCACCCGGAGATCCCGCCGAGGGTGGAATACTCCCTGACCGACATCGGCATGAGCCTGAAGGACCTCGCGGAGCGGCTGGAGGAGTGGGGTCACTGGTACCGCCGGCAGGTCTGCGACCCCCTGGCCGGCTCCGAGCCCGCCCCACGACGGGTCCCGGGGTCTCCAGGAGGGCTTCACGACACGGGATCGGCCGACCGGGAGGCGGGTGAGCGCTCAGGCCGCCCCGCCGCCGAGGTGCGGACCGGTCGGAGCAGGATCGCGACCAGTACGGCGAGCACCAGCAGCGCGACGGCCGCCGCCGAGGTCGCGACCGAGAAGCCCGACTCGTAGGCCCGCCGCGCACCGGCCCGCAGCGCGGCGCCCGCGTCCCCCGGGATTTTCCCGGCGAGCTCCAGCGCGGCACTCAGCGAACCGGAGGCGGTGTCGAACTCGGCCCGCGACAGACTGCGGACCGGCGCGAGGGCGGCCTGGTAGGCCACGGTGATCATGATGCCCAGCATGGCGACACCCAGCCCGGCGCCGAGCGCGAACCCGGTCTCCTGCACCGCGCCCGCCTCGCCCGCGCGTTCCGGCGGCGCCGCGCCCATCATCGAGTCGGCGCCCAGCGTCATGATCAGCCCCGATCCCAGGCCCGCCGCCGCGAACGCGGCAAAGTTGCCCGCCACCCCGAACACCGACAGCGCGAGCAGCGAGAACGCGAGCAGGGACACCCCGCCCGTCACCGCCCACCGGTTCCCGGTGACCAAGGCCAGCCTGGGGGCGAGCACACCGCCGACGGCGCTGGCCACCGCGATCGGCGCCAGCGTCAGCCCGGCCTCCGCCGGGGAGTAGCCGTTGACCAGCTGCAGCCGCTGGGTCAGCAGGAACAGCAGGCCCGTGTAGGCGCCGTAGCAGGCCACGATGGCCGCGGCGGACACCGAGAACCGCCGGTCGGCGAACAGTCCCATGTCCAGCAGCGGGTCACGGACACGGCACTGGCGCACCACGAAGCCCGCCAGCAGCGCCACCCCCAGCAGGCCCGTGACCACGGTGGCCCACCCGAGCCCTCCCGGCTGCCCGATGTGCTGCAGCGCGTACATCGTTCCCGCCAGCCCGAGGATGGACATCACCGCGCCGAGCACGTCCCAGCGGCGCGGGTCGGGGACCCGCGACTCCGGCACCAGCACCGCGCCCGCGGCCACGGTGAGCAGCGCGATCGGCACGTTCACCAGGAACACCGCGCCCCAGGAGAAGCGTTCGACCAGCAGACCGCCCAGCACCGGCCCGAGCGCCGCGCCCGCGCTGGCTCCCGCCGTCCACAGCCCGTAGGCCAGCGCCCGCTCGCGGGCCGAGGGGAAGGCCACCCTGATGATCGCCACGGTGCTGGACAGCGTCATCGCCTCCCCCAGCCCCTGTACGGCCCTGGCCGCGATCACCTGCCCCGGCGCCGAGGCCAGCGCCGCCGCCGCGGAGGCCAGCCCGAAGGCGGACAACCCCGCCAGCAGCACCAGCCTGCGCCCGGCCCGGTCGCCGACCGCCGAGCAGACCACCAGGGTCGCCGCCACCGTCAGCGCGTAGGCGTCCACGATCCACAGCTGTTCGGCCCCCGACGGCAGCAGGTCACGGCTCATCGCCGGCAGCGCGACGTTGAGGATGGTGAAGTCCATGCCGCCCATGAGGATCCCGGCCAGGAGCACGGCCAATATCATCCAGCGACGGCCGAATGTCTGATCTTCCGCCATACGATCATCGTTGGGGACCGGCACCGCGAATCACAAGTACGGCATTTTTCATCCACTATGGACAATTTTTATACTGGTACCGGCCTGAAACCCCGGTCAGGACCACAGTTCCGTCAGTTCCAAGGCCTGCGCCGGCGAGGTCGCGTGCCGTACACCGGGCAGGGGCAGGCCCTCCTGGTCGAGGATCCGCCAGCCACCGAGCTGGACCACGGGAACACGGCCGTGCCGCATGGCGAGGGCCAGCTCGGACAGGGTCCCCCAGGAACCGCCGACGACGATCACGGCGTCCCCCGAGTTGACGATGATGAGGTTGCGCGCCTCGCCGACCCCGGTCGGGATCACGACGCTCAGGTCCGGGTTGGCCTGCTGCCTGTCGGACGCGCTCAGGATGCCCACGACCGTTCCGCCCGCCGACCGCGCCCCGGCCGCGACGGCGGCCATGACCCCGGTGTAACCACCGCAGATCACCACCGCGCCCCGCTCGGCCAGCAACCGCCCGACCTCGCGCGCGTCGGCCTCCTCCTTGGGAGTGCAGTCCCGCGGCCCGCAGACCGCCACCTGAACAACCACACCGTCACACGCCGAGAAGCAAAAGGGTGTAGGCGGCCAGGGTTGAGTCGTCGGTGATCACGCCGGTGCGGATCATCTCCTCCACCTTCTCCCGGGGGAACCATTGATGGCGCAGGTCCTGCTCCTCGATCTCCAGCTCCGCCTGGCCATGGACGAGATCGGTTGCCAGGAACACGTCGAATCCCTGGCTCGCCATGCCGATCGCGCAGTGCAGACGCCCCAGATGCCGCATCGTCCCGGCTGACAGGCCGGTCTCCTGGCGGAGCTCCTCCCTGGCCAGAAGCTCCGGGTCGGCGGTGGCCATGCCGGGCAGGGTCCCCTGCGGGAACTCCCACGACCGGCGGCGGACCGGGTAGCGGTACTGCTCGACCAGGTGGAATCCGTCATCCTCCAGAGGGACGACGAGCGCGAAGTCGGGTTTCTCGATATAGGAGTAAATACCCGGCGACCCGTCGGGACGCCGGATCCGGTCCTCACGCAGCCTCACGTACCGTGTCTCGTACACGACCTCCGTGGAGACCTGCTCGATCACCTGCTCGCCCGTGTCACTCACGCCGAGGCCCCCTGTCCGTAGCGGCGGATCACCATGAGATCGTGCCAGCAAGCCTCGCCCCCCTGCCAGGGGCACGGCGGGTCCGTGCCCGGAGATTTCAGGCCGCCACGAGGCCGCCGGTCTCTCACACGACGAGTACCGCCCGATGTCCAGTCTGCGTCCCGGTGGAGGAATCGATCCTGAAGCCGCTGAACAGGGTGGTCGTCTCCAGCTCCGCTCAGTGGGGAAGTCCGGCTCCGGCGGCCAGGCGTCCGAGGGTGTCGCGCAGGGCCAGCCGCTCGGACTCCGGCAGCGACGCGGTGATCTCGTCGTCGAGTTCGGCGGCGGCGGCCGCGCAGTCGTGCAGGAGCGCGGCCCCGCGCTCGGTCAGGGTGAGCGTCTGGCGGCGACGGTCATCGGGGTCGCGCACCCGCTCGACGGCGCCCAGGCGCTCCAGGTGGTCGGCAAGGGCGACGACCAGGCTGGGGGCGACGCCGAGCCGGGCGGCCAGGTCCTGCTGGGAGGCGGCGGTGGCGCCGCCCCTGAGCGCGGCCATGAGCCCCACGTGCTTCGGCTTCAGGTCGTAGGCCTCGATCCTGGCGGCGAAGCGGTCCTGCATGAGCGCTCCGAGCGTGCCCAGCCGGAAGGCGATCGTCTGCTTGACATCGTTCATGTCATGAATGATACCGTTGATTATCGATTCAGGACATGAATGATTTACGGGAAGAATGAATGAACACCGTACCCCTCGCCCTCAACGCCCTCGCCTCCATCGGGGCGGCGGGATCCAGCGTCGCCGGCGTCTTCAGGCCCGCCCTCGGGCTCAGGCCGACCGAGGAGGTCACCACCGGCGTGCACCTCTACACCAGGGCGTACGCCGCCCGGGCCGTCCCACTCGGCCTCGTCACCGCGTTCGTGCTCATATGGGGGCCTTCGGCCGCACTGGCGCCCCTGCTCGTCGTCTCGGGAGTCGCCCAGGTAGGCGACTCGGCGCTCGGGTTCATGCGCGGCAATCTCGGCATGGCACTGGGCGCGGGCGCCTTCGCCGTCGTCCACCTGCTGACCGCCGCACTGTGGAGCTGATCATGGATCTCATCTGGTTCGCCGCCGAGATGGCCGTCTACGTCTCCGTGGGCTACTGGGGCTTCACCCGGTCCACCTGGCCGCGCAAGCTGAGCGCGGGAATTGGAGGTATCGCCCTGTTCGCCACCGTCTGGGGGCTGTTCTGCGCACCCCTGGCCACCTATCCGCTGGGCGGAGCCGCCAAGGTCGCCGTCGAGGCCGTCTGGTTCGCCACGGGCGCGACGGCCTTCGTCGTCGCCCGCCGTACCAGGACACGGCCGACGACGAGTGAGCCTCCGCGCCGGGCCCCCTTCCGTTACGGCCCTTAGCTGACTCGCTCCACCTCGATCGCCGGCACCCCGAGCCGCTCCTTCTCCTGCGGATAGATGTCCCGGATGACCGCCAGCAGCCCCTCGCGACTCTCGCCCAGCTCTCCCACGATCGAATGGATGGGACGATCCCCGCCTCGCTGGAGGCGTGGGGATGCCTGAGGTCTTTCGGCCGCCGGGTGCAGGCTCAGCCGAAGACGCTGAACGTCGCCTCGGCGCGGTCGCGGGTTGAGTACAGGTCCCAGATGGCGTCGGCGAGGGTGTCGGGGTCGAGGGTCATGCCCACGGCGGAGCCGTACCGCTCCGGCTGGGAGGTGACCATCCGATGGATGTCACCGCGTTCGATGACACCGCCGATGATCAGGCTTCCGGCGTAGACCCCCTGCTCGGCCAGGGCCGCGTTGAGGGTCAGGACATAGTTGCGCAGGGCCGCCGAGGAGACCGCCAGGTTGCCGAGGGCGGGCATCGGCATGACGGCGCTGAGGCCTCCGGCGAACAGCAGGCCACCCGTGCCGCGTTCGATCATGCCGGGCAGCACCTTCTGGACCACGTCGGCGGCCGGGTAGACGGTCGCGCTCATCACCCGCTCGACGTCGGCCGCACCGGCCTGGAGGATCGGCGTGGGATGGGCGTCGGGATCGATCGAGGCCGGCCCGTAGTAGACCACGTCGACGCCGCCGTACCGCTCGACGACGGTGTCCAGGACGGACAGGAGCCGGTCGCGGTCGCGCACGTCGGCCGTGAAGGCCTCGGCCTTGACTCCCGCCTCCGCGCACGCCGCCCGCCGGCGCCGATCCAGCCGGTATCACCACCCGTCGTACCGGCGCCACGAAGGACCACGAAGACGACTGAACGGTAGGGGGTCAGTCGCGGTCCCAGGCGTAGGGGTCGAGGTAGATGACGTGGCCGCCCTTGTCGTCGGACTCGTCGACGATGTCACGCCGAGGCGGGCGTGGAGGCTCGCGCTTGACGGGTTTGCTCGGGGGGACGGTGTCGGCGGGAGCGTGCTCGTCCTGCCAGTCGTCCCTGATGATCGGGATCGGCTGGGTGTCGCACTCGGTGGCGTCGAGCCAGTGGCCGGGGAGCTTGCCGAGCTCGTCGGGCTCGGCGAGGCCGACCTTGCTCGCCATCGACCCCGCCGCCTTGGCGATCTTGACGCCTGCCTTGCGGACCGGCGCGGTGGCCGTGCCGACCTTCTCGGCGGCCCTGGTCACCGCGGCGTTGTGCCCCCGGAAGATCAGCCACCAGTTGGCCAGCCCTGCGGAGATCCCCGCTGCGACACCGACCTCCAGCGTCACCGAGAGCATCACCTCCCAGGCCGCGGGGCCGACCGCGGTGAGCCGCGCGCCGCCGAGCGAGCCTCCGGACAGCGCCGCCAGCGCCCCGGTCGCCGCGCCGGTGGCCAGCCCGCAGACGAACCCCCACAGCGGCGCGCCCTCGTAGGTCGGCGAGGGTGCGATCCGAACGCCCAGGACACCGGCGACCGCCCCCGCCGCGAACGGAACCGCGACGACCACCATCACCCACGCCGGGGTCGGCCCCGCCTCCGGCAGGGCCCCCAGGATCGGCAGGCTGGGCACGACGCCGAGCTGGACCCCTGTCGGCGCGACCAGCGTGCCGGTGCCGACGGCGAAACCGGGCCCGGCGATGTAGGCCGTTCCCCACACGACCGCGTTGGGCAGGTAGAGCGCCTGGATCAGCAGGAGCAACAGGCCCCCGACGAAGCCGGGTGCCAGGATCTCGGACAGCGCCCTGACCTGAGCGAAGTTCGCCACGACCGCGCCGAGCACCAGGACCGTGCCCGCGACGAGCATGATGCCCAGCGCCGCGGCCGAGCTCACCAGGACCGCGCGCAGCCGCTCCGGCAGCAGCCTCAGCATCGACCGCCACGGCCCGATCGTCCTGGCGGTGGCCAGCGAGCCCGCGATGAAGGCGAGCGCCAGATGGCTGAGCAGCGCGTCACCGAGGAAGGGCTGGGTGACCTCGTTGTCGGTGACCAGCGCGATCAGCCCGGCCAGCAGCGCGTACGGCGCCGCCAGCGAGATGCCCGCCTGGGCGACCAGCACCAGCTGGGCCCTGCGGCGGGCGTTTGCCTCGTCCTTCGGGCTGTTCTTCGGCAGCCTCGCGGGCAGCCTGAGCCGCAGGTCGGCGTCCCGCGCCATCCAGACTCCCGCGCGGTACAGCAGGAAGGCGGGAAGCACCGTCAGCCCCAGCGGGAGCAGTCCGACCACCCCGCCTGAGATCGCGAACCCCGCGTGGTGCGCCACCAGCCAGAGCTGCGCCGCGGTGCGGAACACCCCGGGCAGGCCCGCGCCGAACGCGCCCCTCGGGGAGGCGATCCAGCCGACCAGGGTGAAGGTGGTGAGCACCGCGAGACCCACGCCGAGCGTCCACGCCGCGGCGAGCATCCCGGAGACGGGAAGCGGCCTGCGGACGTCGTCGTCGTCACCCGTGACGCCGGGCAGGGGGATACGGCTGAGGACGTTACGGGGAGCCGCCCGGAGCTGATCGAGAATGGCCGTCACAATAGTCGATGGTCTCAGGATCTTCCACGTGGAAGAGACTCCTTCGCCCCGCGTGTCGCGCGTCGTGCGGTCTGGCGTGTGCCGTACGGGCCCGGTGCGGGCCACCACGCGTGCCGTACGGCCCGGCACGGAGCAGGACGGAACCGGCGAACGGGAGCGGCGGGAGCGGGAGCGGGAGCGGGAGGAGCGGGGAAACCGGACCGGGGAAACAGAAAAGGCGCCCGTGGGAAGACGGGCGCCTTCGTCTGTGAGCGGAGAGGGCCGGTAAGCCGTCGATCTCCGCCTTTGAGCGGAGAGACTAGCGGGCCTGCATGACCTCGCGCATCAGGCGGGCGGTCTCGCTCGGGGTCTTGCCGACGCGGACGCCGACCTTCTCCAGGGCTTCCTTCTTCGCCTGGGCGGTGCCGGCCGAGCCGGACACGATCGCACCCGCGTGGCCCATGGTCTTGCCCTCGGGGGCGGTGAAACCCGCGACGTAGGCGACGACCGGCTTGGTCACGTGCTGCTCGATGTAGGCGGCGGCGCGCTCCTCGGCGTCTCCGCCGATCTCGCCGATCATCACGATCGCGTCGGTCGCCGGGTCGTCCTGGAAGGCCTGGAGGGCGTCGATGTGCGTGGTGCCGATGACCGGGTCGCCACCGATGCCGACGGCGGTCGAGAAACCGAAGTCGCGCAGCTCGTACATGAGCTGGTAGGTCAGCGTCCCGGACTTCGACACCAGGCCGATGCGGCCCGCGGTGGTGATGTCGGCGGGGATGATGCCGGCGTTCGAGGCGCCGGGGGAGGCGATGCCGGGGCAGTTGGGCCCGATGATGCGGGTCTTGTTGCCCTTGGCGACGGCGTAGGCCCAGAACTCGGTGGTGTCGTGGATCGGGACGCCCTCGGTGATCACCACGCAGAGCGGGATCTCGGCGTCGATGGCCTCCTTGACCGCGTCCTTGGTGAACGCCGGGGGCACGAACACGACCGAGACGTCGGCGCCGGTCTGCTCGATGGCCTCCTTGACGGTGCCGAAGACGGGCAGGCCCTCGTGGACGGTGCCGGCCTTGCGGGCGTTGACGCCGCCGACGACGCGGGCGCCGGAGGCGAGCATGCGGCGGGTGTGCTTGGTGCCCTCCCCGCCGGTCATGCCCTGAACAATGATCTTGCTGTTCTCGGTCAGCCAGATAGCCATTACGCACCTACCGCAGCGAGCTCGGCGGCACGCTTGGCCGCATCGTCCATCGTGTCGACCAGCTCGACGCCGTTGAGCTTGGCGTCGGCGAGAATCTGCCGTCCGAGTTCGGCGTTGTTGCCGTCGAGACGGACGACCAGGGGGCGGCTGACAGCCTCGCCGCGGCCCTCCAGCAGCTGGAAGGCGGAGACGATGCCGTTGGCGACCGCGTCGCAGGCGGTGATCCCGCCGAAGACGTTGACGAAGATCGACTTCACGGCGGGGTCGGAGATGATGATCTCGAGACCGGCCGCCATGACCTCGGCCGAGGCGCCGCCGCCGATGTCGAGGAAGTTGGCGGGCTTGGGCTGGCCGGGGAAGGCCTCGCCCGCGTAGGCGACGACGTCGAGGGTCGACATGACCAGGCCCGCGCCGTTGCCGATGATGCCGACGCTGCCGTCGAGCTTGACGTAGTTGAGATCCTTCGCCTTGGCGGCGGCCTCGAGCGGGTCCTCCGCTGCCTTGTCCTCCAGGGCCGCGTGCTCGGCCTGGCGGAAGGAGGCGTTGTCGTCGAGGGTGACCTTGCCGTCGAGGGCCTTCACCTGGCCGTCGGCGGACAGGATCATCGGGTTGACCTCGACCAGGGAGGCGTCCTCGTCGACGAAGGCGGCCCACAGCTTCTCGATGAGCTCAGCGGCGCCGTCGAGCGCGACCTCCGGCAGACCACCGGCGACGGCGATCTCACGGGCCTTGGCGCGGTCCACTCCGTCCAGCGGGGAGACCGGGACCTTGGCGACCTTCTCCGGGGCGGTGTGCGCGACCTCTTCGATGTCCATTCCACCGGCGGCGGAGCAGATGGCGAGGAACGTGCGGTTCGCGCGGTCGAGCAGGAAGGAGAAGTAGTACTCCTCCGCGATCGCGCTCGCCTCCTCGATCAGGACCTTGTGGACCGTGTGGCCCTTGATGTCCATGCCGAGGATCTGGGTGGCCTTCTGCTCGGCGTCGGCGGCGTCGTCGGCGACCTTCACGCCGCCCGCCTTGCCGCGACCACCGGTCTTGACCTGTGCCTTGACGACGACACGACCGGTCAGCTCCTCGGCTGCCGCGCGTGCCTCCTCCACGGTGTGCGCGACGATACCGCGCGGCACCGGGATGCCGTACTCCGCGAAGAGCTCCTTCGCCTGATGTTCGAACAGGTCCACGAGGGTCCGTCCTTGCTTGTGCGGCTGGTGTACAGATGTGGGCGGGCCGGCTCCACGATCTCAGGGGGAGCCTGACGTATTTGCGCCAATGAAGCCTAGCCTCCTGAGCGGCATGGCCAGGTCACTGGGTCCTTATAGGCGGGACGGAATCATACGCGGGACGGGATCGCGCTCCGCACCCACTCGACGATCTCCTGGGTCGTCGCCCCCGGGGTGAAGACCCGGGCCACGCCCATGCGCTCCAGCTCGGGCATGTCCGCCTCGGGGATGATCCCGCCGCCGAACACCACGATGTCACTCGCGTCGTGTTCCGCCAGCAGCTCGATCACCTTGGCGAAGAGCGTCATGTGCGCTCCCGAGAGGACGGACAGACCGACCGCCGCCGCGTCCTCCTGGATCGCGGTACGGACGATCTGCTCTGGTGTCTGGTGCAGGCCGGTGTAGACGACCTCCATCCCGGCGTCCCGCAGCGCACGCGCCACGATCTTCACACCCCGGTCGTGCCCGTCCAGCCCGGGCTTGGCGATGACGACGCGAATCCTCGACTCGGCTTCCATGCAGACCTCCTTGTCCGCGCTCCACTCGCAACGGAAGAGCTGTCCGCAGCGTAACCGGCCGTGCTTCCAGCGAACTCCACGGGCCACCGCAAAACACACGACAACCATGATCCATATCTGGAAGGATGCCTTCCTCTCCCCCACAAAGCTCACGTAAAGGACAGTCACCCCCATGAGGCGATGGATCGCCCTGGTGGCCGCGAGACCGCTCCCCCCACCCTGGTCACCGTCCCCGCCGCCGCGCAGGCCGTCCCACCGGCCCACCGGCGGAGGCGCTCCGCCTCCCACCTCGATCTCGGCATCGAGCCACAGACCCCCTGAACCTCCCACCGAGTGCTCGTGGAACGACCGGCCTCCGTGACGCCCTGCCCTCCTCAGGGCGGGGCTGCGGACGGCTCCAGGCCCGGGCAGCGGATCACGCTCTTTCTCTTCCCCCAGAATTCACCCAAAGGACGACTCCCCATGAGGCGATCGATCGCCATGGTGACGGCGGCGCTGCTCGCGTCCGCGCTGGCCGTCGCGGCCCCCGCGACCGCGCAGGCCGCCGCCCCCGCCGACCCGGTGAAGGCACTCCAGCGGCAGCTACGCCCCGGACACGGCATTCAGATCACCGAGACGAACCGTTCCCACTGGAAACACGGCAGTGTGACCGTACGCCGCAGCGACATCCTGCAGTTCGACCGTTCGGGCATCGCCGCCGTGGACGTCGTGCGACGCGCCACGTCGTCGCCTCCCCTCGGCAAGAAGAACCCCGTCAACGTGCAGCGCACGATCACCGTCGGCGGGAGGAACTACCATTACGACCCCTCCATGAACGCCAGGCTTCCCAAAGGCAAGACATGGGTGCGTGACAGTCGGGAGAACGGGAAATGGAGTGCCGTCTTCGGTGACCAGGTCCTCAACGTGCTCGAGCCGGCCACGCTGGGGTTCATGCTGCGCACCTCGGCCCGCCGCCTGCCGGACCGGGGCGGCGTCCAGTACCGGGGCACGATCACCTGGGCGCAGCTGTTCAAGGTCTCCCGCTCCTTCCACGAGCAGTGGTCCTTCATACCGCTCGGCAAGGCTGGCCGATCAAAGATCAAGTGGCGGCTCTGGCTCGACGCCACGGGACTGCCCGCCCGCCTGGTGACCGAGGACACGTTCGGCGGTCTCGTCGACAACGCGGTGAACGACATCCGCTACACCGGCTGGGGATCCCGGGTCGTCGTCACCGCCCCACCCGCCGACCGGGTCATCGACGAACTCGACGTCGACTACACCCCCGAGCCGCCGACCCCGCTGAACGTCCTCATCGAGGGCGCGGGGACGACCGGCTCCGCCGATGCCCGCCTCTCTCCCCGGCCGGATGCCGGGCGTGAAGAGGTGTCACCCGAAGCGGACGGCGGACGTGAGGAAACGCCCCAGAGCGAGAACGACGGAGACGGCTCTTCTTCTCGCCCGACGTCCACCGAATGGTCCGGCGCCGACAGGCGGCAGTAAGGTCCGCGAAACGCGGAACGAATTCCGGCCGCATTCGGTTCCCGGTCGCCGAAAACCGGATGCCCGACGGATTTCCCCGGAGAAAACCCCTTATATCTTCTCCGACATATTCCCTGCCCGCCTTTCGGCCTCTCGGCCGCCGCCCCCCAACCCGCATGCCGTACGGCCCCGCACAGCACCCCAGCCCGCATGCCGTACGGCCCCGCACAGACGCCCCCGATCGACCGGCGCCCGCGGACCGGTCCGGCGGTCCCGAACCGTGGACCGCGAATTTCCGCCACCTTCACGGAAGGTGACGGAGAAGACACTGCACAAAAAATCCACAACTAATTCAGAATAGACACGCGGATACGATATTTCAGCGTGATCTCATCTGATAAGAATATCCAGATCCCTCCCACACGGGGCGGAGGGTATGTTCAGGAGGAATCCCCCTTTGAAGCGATACATCGCCGGTCTGGCATGCGCGGCCACGGCCGCACTGAGCGTCCCCGCGCTCGCGTCGACCGCGCACGCCCAGGCCGCCGACCCGGTCACCGCGCTGAAGAGCAAACTCGGCAGCGGGCAGGGAGTGACCTTCGTCGACAAGACGAAGATCTACACGGCCGGGAAGAGCGCGGTCATCGTCGACCGTACTGGCACCCTGCAGTTCGGCCCTTCGGGAATCGTCGCGTCCGACCAGACCGGAAAGCTGCGGCTCAGCGAGAAAGATCTCAAGGAGCTGAACGACGCCCTGGCGGAGGCCGACCAGGAGGACCAGGACGACGCCGCCTTCATCAGAGCGTTCGCCGGCCTGGCCAAGCCCGAGCGGGTCGTCCGTATCGGAAGGACGTCCTACATCTCGGGCGGCTTCTTCGGTGAGTTCCTGCCCGCGGGCAAGACCTGGCTCCGGTTTCCCGGTGACTCACTCGGCATCATGGGTTCGATGACCCAGTCGGTCAACGCCGCCGAGCCGGAGACGCTCAAGGCGCTGCTCGCGCACGCCACGACCAAGCGCACCGGGTTCTACTCCGGAAAGATCACCTATGGCGAGCTGTTCAAGGTCTCGCCGTGGTTGCGCGCCTCGCTGAGCGGCGAGCGACCCGGTGCGCTGAGCAAGACCGCCGTGAACTGGAAGCTGTACGTCGGCGCCGACCAGCTTCCCCAGCGTCTGACGACCACCTATGTCGCGTACCCGGACAAGACGGTGACGACCTACGACACCACCTACAGCGGCTGGGGCTCCAAGGTATCGATCAAGGCGCCCGCGCCCGAGACCGTGGCCAAGCCCCAGGAACTGCAGCTGACCAAGCCCGAGGCCCAGATCCCGATCATCCGCAGTGGGGTGGACGCTCTGGCCAACCGGTCGACGCCGGCCACGTCCCGCGGGCGGTAACCAGCGCCTCGCGATCCGGATCACCGCATCCCGCGCCCGGCAGGCATCGCCTGCCGGGCGCGTCCCGTTAATCAACTTTGATCACGCTTGTCGTGGATGTGGGCGAGAATCTCCTCACCTCTGCACCGACCCCCTGCGACGACGCGGGGACACCCACGGGAGGACCCTCGATGAGGCGAACGATCGCCGCCATGACCGGCGCCGCCGTCACGGCACTGACAATCCCCGCGCTCATGGCCGCCGCGCCCGCAAGCGCCCAGAGCGCACAGTCGGCCACCCACACGGCGCGGACCGACCCCGTGTCGGCGCTGAGGCGGCAGTTCAGGGCCGGTCACGGGGTGAGGCTCACCGAGCAGGCGAAGCTCATCGGCGAGGGCAAGCACCAGCGCACGGTCTACGCCCGTAACAGGGGCGTGCTGGAGTTCGGCGCGGCCGGAGTCGCGGCGTCGGATCTGACCAGCTCGTTCGAGCTGCCCGTCGAGGACAGGAAGGCGGCGGAGATGTTCGCCCCCTCCCGGACGATCACGGTGAAGGGCACCTCGTACACCCAGGGCGGGATCTTCAAGGACTCCCTCCCCGAGGGGAAGAAGTGGCTGCGCGGCCGTGACGACACGCTCGCCCTGATCAACCCCTCGCAGAAGCTGCTCAACCCCCTGGAACCCGCGACGCTGAAGGCGGCACTGGCCCACACCACCGCCCGCCGTCCCGGCGGAACATGGGACGGCACCCGGACCGTCGTCCACTCGGGCTCTCTCACCCTGGGCGAGCTGTACCGGATCTCCCCCACGGTCCGCGCGGTGCTCGGCGCGAAGCCCTCGGCCAAGTCCGCCCCGCTCAAGGTGACCTGGCAGCTCTACATCGGCTCCGACCAGCTCGTCCGGCGGGTCGTCTCCTCCTACACCCAGTCCATCCGTGGCCTGAGCAGCGTCGACATCACCTATCTCAACGACAGCCGCTACACCGGCTGGGGCACGCGGTCCGCCATCAAGGCACCGCCCGCCTCCGAGGTCGCCGACTTCGACGAGCTGAAGATCGGTGACACGACGTCCGGGGACGCCTACGTCCAGCTCTTCAACGGCTGATCCGCTCCAGCATCCTCCCGTACGGCCCGGCGAGCCTCACCCGCCGGGCCGTACGGGCTTCTCCCAACCGTCAGAGCTTCTCTATCGGCGCGTAGGTGAGCAGCAGGGTCTTCTCACCGCCGCTACCGAAGTCGATCTTCACCTTGGTCTTCTCCGCGACTCCGTCGACCGAGACGACCGTGCCCAGGCCGAACTGGTCGTGGGTGACCCGGTCGCCGGGGGTCAGGTTCGGGATCTGCCGCCCGCCCGGCTTCTTCGCCGGAGCGGACCGTGACTCGCGACGGGCGGTCGCGGCGTTCCAGGGGCTCTTGGCGGGGTCTCCGCGCCAGTCGACCAGCTCGATCGGGATCTCGGAGACGAACCGGGAGGCCGGGTTGAACGCGGGCGCCCCCCAGGAGCTGCGGACGGCCGCCCTGGAGATGTAGAGGCGCTGCTCGGCCCTGGTGATGCCGACGTAGGCCAGACGGCGCTCCTCCTCCAGCTCCTTGGGCTCCCCCAGCGAGCGCATGTGCGGGAAGACGCCGTCCTCCATGCCGGTGAGGAAGACCACGGGGAACTCCAGTCCCTTGGCCGTGTGCAGCGTCATCAGCGTGACCACGCCCTGACCGCCGTCGTCCGCCGGGATCTGGTCGGCGTCGGCGACCAGCGAGACCTGCTCGAGGAACTCCACGAGCACACCCTCGGGGTTGGCCTCCTCGAACTCGGAGGCCACCGAGATCATCTCGTCGAGGTTCTCCAGGCGGCTCTCGTCCTGCGGGTCGCCGGAGGCGGCCAGCTCCGCGCGGTAGCCGGTGCTCTCCAGCACCTCCTGGGCCAGCTCGGACGGCGGCATGCTCTCGGCCTTGACGATCAGGTCGTCCAGCAGCGCGACGAACTCCTTGATCGCGTTGAGCGACCGGGTGGCCATGCCCGGCGCCTCGTCGGCCCTGCGGAGCCCCTCCCAGAACGAGACGCGCTCGCGGGACGCGAACGCCTCGACCATGGCCTCTGCCCGGTCGCCGATGCCGCGCTTGGGCACGTTGAGGATGCGGCGCAGCGAGACCACGTCGTTCGGGTTGGACAGCACCCTGAGGTAGGCCAGCAGGTCGCGGACCTCCTTGCGCTCGTAGAAGCGCACCCCGCCGACCACCTTGTACGGCAGGCCGGTCCTGATGAAGATCTCCTCGAAGACCCGGGAGGCCGCGTTGGTCCGGTAGAACACGGCCACCTGACCGGGCACGACCCCCTCGTCGTCGGCGAGTTTGTCGACCTCCTGGGCGACGAACATGGCCTCGTCGTGCTCGTTGTCCGCGACATAGCCGACGATCTTCGGGCCGGCCCCCTGGTCCGACCAGAGGTTCTTCGGCTTGCGGCTCTCGTTGCGCGAGATCACCGCGTTGGCCGCGCTCAGGATCGTCTGGGTCGAGCGGTAGTTCTGCTCCAGCAGGATCGTCCTGGCATCGGGGTAGTCGCGCTCGAACTCCAGGATGTTGCGGATCGTCGCGCCGCGGAAGGCGTAGATCGACTGGTCCGCGTCGCCGACCACGCACAGCTCAGCCGGGGCGACGGTGCCCTCCCTGACCAGCTCGCCGTCCGCGGTGCGCAGCTCGGGGGAGCCGACCAGCTCGCGGATCAGGGTGTACTGGGCGTGGTTGGTGTCCTGGTACTCGTCGACCATGACGTGCCGCCAGCGGCGCCGGTAGTGCTCGGCCACGTCGGGGAAGATCTGCAGCAGCGTGACCGTCAGCATGATGAGGTCGTCGAAGTCCATCGCCCCGGCCTCGGTCAGCCTCCGCTGGTAGTTGCGGTACGCCTCGGCGAGGGTGCGCTCCAGGTGCGTCGCGGCCTGGTCGGCCGCCGTCTCGTAGTCGATCAGCTCGTTCTTGAAGTTGCTGACCTGTGCGGAGAAGGAGCGCGGCGGGTAGCGCTTGGGGTCGAGGTCCATCTCTCTGCAGACCATGGCCATCAGCCGCTGGGAGTCGGCCTGGTCGTAGATGGAGAAGCTGGTGGGGAAGCCGAGGCGCTTGGCCTCCCGGCGCAGAATTCGCACGCACGCGCTGTGGAAGGTCATCACCCACATCGCGGCGGAGCGTGGGCCGATGAGGGCGTCGACCCGGTCCTTCATCTCCCTGGCCGCCTTGTTGGTGAAGGTGATCGCCAGGATCTCCTGCGGCTGGACGCCCCGCTCTCCCAGGAGGTAGGCGATGCGGTGGGTCAGCACCCGTGTCTTGCCGGAACCCGCGCCCGCGACGATGAGCAGCGGGCTGCCGTGGTGCACGACGGCCTCGCGCTGCTGGGGGTTGAGCCCGTCGAGCAACGGGTGGGTCAGGGAAGCGGCTGGGATCGACACGTCCCTAGGGTAAGGCGGTCCACCGACAGCCGGATCCAGCGGCGCAAAGGAATGTCGGCGAACCTGCCGGTGGTTGTGAGAATTCGTCGACATGTAAAAAGCGAAGGGGCCTCGCATGCTTTCCGACAACGAGATCAACCGGGTGCTCGTGGTGACCGCACACCCGGATGACGTCGACTTCGCCGCGGCGGGCTCGATCGCGCGGTTCACCGACAGGGGCGTTGAGGTGACGTACTGCGTCGTCACCGACGGCGACGCGGGAGGCTTCGACCGCGCGCTGGACAACGGCGGCATGGCCGAGCTCCGCCGTTCCGAGCAGGTCGGCGCCGCCAAGGCCGTCGGGGTGACCGACGTGCGTTTCCTCGGCTACCCCGACGGGACCGTGGTGCAGAGCCTGGACCTGCGGCGCGACATCACCCGGGTCATCCGCCAGGTCAGGCCGGACCTCGTGATCACCCACACCCCCGAGCGCAACTACAGGTTCGTCGCCCCCAGCCATCCCGACCACCGCGCCGTCGGCGGCGCCACGCTTGACGCCGTCTACCCGGACGCGCGCAACCCCTACACCTTCCCCTCCCTCCTGCAGGAGGAGGGCCTTGAGGCGTGGACGGTCAGGGAGGTCTGGCTCAACGGCGGCCAGACCCCCAACCACTACATCGACATCACCGACACCTTCGACCGCAAGCTCAGCGCGCTGCGCGCCCACGCCAGCCAGGTGAGCCACCTGGAGGACGCCGAGGGCTTCGTGCGGGGCCGTTTCTCCCAGGTCGCCACCGAGGGGGGCCTCGGCGAGGGCCGTTACGCGGAGGCCTTCCAGCGTGTTCCGACCGCCTGACCAGCGTGTCCTGACCTACTGAGATAAAGATCGCGCGCGTCTCTTGTAAGCTTTACCGGCATTACCTATTATTCAGGTAGGTAATGCATGCTTAATCCTCGGATGGAGACAAACGTGCGCAAGAGAGTGCTCGCCACCGCAGTCGTCGCCCTCACCGGCATGCTCACGACCCTGCCCGCCACCCTGCCCGCCAATGCCGTGGCCGCAGGCCAGGGCGCCCCTGGCGTCGGTGACCCGTACTACCCCGACTACGGCAACGGCGGTTACGACGTCGCCCACTACGACTTGAGGCTGAAGTACCAGCCCGCCGACGACCACCTGGAGGGCACGGCGACCATCACGGCCACCGCGACCCAGGACCTGACCCGGTTCAACCTCGACTTCGCGTTGACTGTCGGTGAGGTCCTCGTCAACAGCCGTAAGGCCACCTTCGCACGCACCGGCGCCCACGAGTTGGAGATCACCCCCTCGCAGCCCCTGCGCAGGAACCAGCCGGTCACCATCGTGGTCAGGTACTCGGGCACGCCGTCCCAGGTGACGGTCAACGGGTACAACCCCTGGCTGCGCACCCCCGACGGCGGCGTGGCCGCGGGCGAGCCCGAAGCCGCCTGGTGGTGGTTCCCGAGCAACGACCACCCATCCGACAAGGCGACGTACGACGTCTCCGTCCTGGTCCCCGACGGCACCCAGGTCGTCAGCAACGGCACCCTGCAGTCGACCCTCTCCCGCCTGGGCTGGACCCGTTACAACTGGCGCTCCGCCAAGCCCCAGGCGACCTATCTGGCCACCCTCGCGGTCGGCAAGTTCGAGATCGTCACGGACACCACCGAGAGCGGGCTGCCGGTCTTCAACGCCTACAGCAGGGACCTCGGCGCCGACGAGGGCGCGGCCAAGGCGAGCGTCGGGCGCACCGCGGAGATCGTCGACTGGGAGAACGGGGTCTTCGGCCCCTACCCGTTCGAGGCGATCGGCGGCTACGTCCCCAACGTGCCCACCGGCTACGCCCTGGAGACCCAGACCCGGCCCTTCTACAGCCCGCGCCACTTCCGCAACGGGGCCAACCCCTACGTCGTGGTGCACGAGCAGGCGCACCAGTGGTTCGGCGACGACGTTTCGGTCAAGACCTGGCGCGACATCTGGCTCAACGAGGGCTTCGCGCGCTACGCCGAGTGGCTCTGGTCGGAGAAGGAGGGCGAGGGCACGGCCGCGGAGCTGGCCGCCTACACCTACTCCCTGTACCCGTCCGGCGACCCCTTCTGGCAGGTCAAGCCCGGTGACCCCGGAGCGGAGAACCAGTTCCACGGAGCGGTGTACAACCGTGGCGCGGTCGCCCTGCAGGCCCTGCGCGCCGAGGTCGGTGACCAGGCCTTCTTCACGATCCTGAAGGGCTGGCCCACCGTCTACAAGTACGGCAACGCCCGGATCGAGGACTTCATCTCCTACGCGGAGCGCGTCTCCGGCAAGCAGCTCGGCGCGCTCTTCCAGACCTGGCTGTTCACCCCGAGCAAGCCCGCGTCCGCCCCGCAGGCCTCGAACGCGAGAAGCGCCGCCCCGACCGGCGCGATCCAGGAGCCCAAGTCCTGGAAGAAGATCCAGCGCGAGGGCCTGTCCGACCACGCACCTCGCTAACCACCCTCACGGGCCCGGCGAGATCGGCGCCCCATAGTCCCCGTGCCCGGTCGGGCACGGGGACCTCCGTATTTCCCGGCGGTCGCCGCGGCCCATGGACGAACGGCTTTCGAGTACGGCGAGCCGCCCACACGCCCCCTTGTCCAGCCGGAAGGCCCGCCCGCACGGAAAGTCCTGACCGCGGGGAAAGCTTGATGCCATGAGCACCATCGCCCTTTCCCCTCTCACCGCCGCGATCGTGGCTCTCCTGGCCGTGGCGGGCGCGGCCGTCGCCCGGCTGGGCCACCTCGGACACGGGCGTGCCGTACTCGTCGCGTGCCTGCGCGCCGCCGTCCAACTCGGCGCGGTCGCGCTGATCATCGTGTGGGCCGTCGAGCGGCCGTTGGCGGTCACCGCCTTCATCGCGGTCATGTACGGCGTGGCGAGCCTGACGGCGGGACGAAGGATCACCTCGGGCCCCGCGGTCAGGTGGGCGGCCGTCCCCATCGCCGCCGGAACCCTTCCGGTGCTCGCCCTGCTCGTCGGCACGGGAACCGTGCCGCTCAGGGGCATCACGCTGATCCCCGTCGCGGGCATCCTGCTCGGCGGGTGCCTGACGGCCACGGCGCTCGCGGGGCGGCGGGCGGTCGAGGAGCTGACCCAGCGGCACGGCGAGGTCGAGGCGGCGCTCGCCCTGGGCCTCTCTGAGCGGGACGCGGCCCTGGAGATCTGCCGTCCGGCCGCGGCCCAGGCGCTGGTGCCTCCGCTGGACCAGACCTCGACCGTGGGGCTGGTCACGCTCCCGGGAGCCTTCGTGGGGATGCTGCTGGGCGGGGCGAGCCCCGTCCAGGCCGGGGTGGTTCAGCTCGTCGTGCTGGTCGCGCTGCTGGCGGCTGAGGCGGTGGCCGTGCTCGTCACGATCGAACTGGCGGCACGGGGCCGATTCCCGCTGCCACGATGAGACGGCTCCCCGCCCGCGTGATCGGGGCCCGCCGGGGCGAGGCGCGCGAACAGGTAGCCCAGGGAGTTGGTGGCGAAGTGGAACAGTGACGGCGCGGCCAGGCCTCCCCTGCGTCTCAGCTCGCAGAAGAACACCCCGGCGACCGCCGTCGCGGCCACGGAACCGGCCACGACCCGCGACACCTCACGCGCCGACGGCCCGCCCCGCCGCCCCGGCACGGGGCCCTCCCCCGTGGGGCCGCCCTCCCCGGCCTCCCCCGATGCCAGGCGGCTCAGCGCCGGGTTCGCGGCCATCATGTCGATCGCGGGCAGCACGTGCCAGAGGCCGAACAGGGCCGAGGAGACGGCGGTGGCCGTGACGGGCCCGTGAGAGCGTGCGACAAGGGCGTGGAGCACCCCGCGAAAGCCGACCTCCTCCAGCAGGACCGTGCCGACGGGGACCTGGAGCAGTGCCTCCTCGATCGCGCGGGCACGGGACAGTGACAGCGCCCGCTCGTCGCGGAAGAAGCGCCGGGTGGCCGGGATGGCGATCCCCGCGGCGTAGACCCCGGCGACCGCCGAGGCGAGGACGCCACCGATCAGCAGGCCGCGGGACCGCTCGTGGAACCCGACCTCGGACCACGAGACCCCGGAACGGCGGGCCATGGCGAGCAGGGCTGCCACGGTGACAGCCGAGGTCAGCGGGGCCAGCCTCGGCGCGACCCGGTTGTTGAGCACGTTGGCCGCGGCCAGCGTGGCGACCGCTCCCGCGAGCGTGGCCCACCGCTCCGGTGTCACCGCCTCGCGTTCGCCCCCTGCCCCCCGCACGACTCCGAGCGCCACACGGCCGGAGCACGCCCTCCGCGTCGCCCTCACCGCCGTCACCCGGCCGCGGGCTGTCGCCATCCGGAGGGGAAACGCAGGCTGCGCCTCTCCTGGACGGTGAGGCCGCCCCAGATCCCCTCCGGCTCGGCCACCCGCAGGGCGTACGCCCTGCACTCGGCCAGCACCGGGCATCCGGAGCAGACCGCCTTCGCCCGCGCCTCCTGCTCCGCCGACTGCGCCAGCGGGAAGAACAGTTCGGGATCGCTCGCCCGGCAGGCCCCCCGTACGACCCAGCCGATCTCGCGGACCATCCTCCGCATGACGTCACCCCCTGGTGGATCACCGGCCCTCAGACTAGGCGGATCACCGGGCCCCGGCATCAACCTCTCGGCGGATTTCCCGGTAGGCGCGTCGGCGTACCCGGCGAGATGGGTCTCCAGCGGAACGAAACGTCCCGGCGAGGTGGGTTTCCGGCGGAACGACACATCCCGCCGGAACAGCTCGCCTCGGACGTTCCCCAGAGGACATGCCTCAGAAGGCGGCCCCGGCAGGCGTGCCTCAGCAGGCGGCGGTGCCCTGGTTGTAGCCCTTCGCGAAGACCGCCTGGCGCTGCACGGCCGTACCGTGGGCGTCGGGGCGCAGCCAGTCGTCGGTCGGGTCTCCCGCCGCGGCGAGGTTCATCAGCAGCTCGTCCTCGTCACCGGGATCCGCCTGGAGCGCCCCTCCGTTGACGAGCGCACTCAGAGTGCCGCCCGCATAGCAGTCGGCCTGGAGCTCCCGCTCAACGTTGAGCCTGAAATCGTTGGTCAGCTGCGCCTGTACGGCGTGCCCGAACTCGTGCGGGATGATCACGTAGACCGAGCCGTCGCCCATCTCGTTGTAGAGCTTGCGCATCCAGGTCTCGTCGTAGGCGATGAAGTGCCCGGCGGGGCAGTAGAAGGCGTTGTTCGGCACCGAGGGTTCACCCCCGCAGTCGGGGCCGTCCTCTCCCCGGTAGGGGACGAAGGAGGCGACGGGACGGTAGGTCCGCCCGTTCGCGGCGAAGGTCTGTTTCCAGTAGGCCTCGGTGAGCTCCCTGGCCAGCTCGACGTCCGACTCGAACGTCTGCCCCCGCGCGCTCGGGGACGCCGGGGTCGCCCCGGCCGCGGGGGCCTCGCCCGTTCTGACGACACCCCCGCAGGACGCGACCGTGACCGCCAGGAACATGACCGCCGGGAGGACGAGAAGGTGGCGCAGGCGCTTCATGGACTTATCGTGACCCAACCGGAGATTCCAGCGCGAGGAAATCCACGAGCCGTGGCGAGAACGTTCCCTGACCACGCGCCGCGCATCGGCGCCGAACATGCGGTCATCACCACTCGCCGTACCGGCGCCTGGGAGAAGCCACCCGGTGAAGGCATCACACGAGTCGCACAGAGGCTGGAGGTCAGTGGGACGGCCAGGTGTGGACGGGCTGGTTGGTGTGCATGTGCTCGATGTAGCGCAGGGTCATCCGGCGCAGTGCCTCGTGCCTGTCCAGGCCGCCCAGCGCGTCCACGGCGTCGACCTGCCAGTTCGCCCCCGTCCTGCCCGTCACGCACCGCCGTTCGATGATCGTGAGCAGCCTGTCACGTACCCCCGCGTCGACGCCCCGCAGGTCGAGGCCCTCCTGGGCGAGGGGCAGCAGGCGGCGCAGGATCAGCTCGGAGGCGGTGACCTCGCCGACTCCGGGCCAGTAGAGGCGGGCGTCCAGGCCGTCCCTGGCGGCGGCGTGCAGGTTGTCCCGCGCGGCGGCGAAGGACATGCGCGTCCAGACCGGGCGCTCCACGTTGGGGAGCACGCGCATGAGGCCGTAGTAGAACCCCGCGTTCGCCGCGATGTCCGCGACCGACGGGCCTGCGGGCAGCACCCGGTTCTCGACCCTCAGGTGCGGGATACCGTCGACGACCGCGTAGACCGGCCGGTTCCACCGGTAGATGGTCCCGTTGTGCAGGGTCAGCTCGCCGAGCTCGGGCGGAACCCCCCGGTCCAGTTCCTCCTGCGGGTCCGCGTCGTCGCACAGGGGCAGCAGCGGAGGGAAGTAACGCGCGTTCTCCTCGAACAGGTCGAAGACCGAGGTGATCCACCGCTCACCGAACCACACCCTCGGCCGCACCCCCTGGGCCTTCAGCTCGACAGGGCGGGTGTCGGTGGCCTGCTCGAACAACGGGATCCTGGTCTCGTGCCACAGGTGCCTGCCGAACAGGAACGGTGAGTTGGCCGCAACCGCGACCTGGACCCCGGCGATGGCCTGGGCCGCGTTCCAGTTGGCCGCGAACGCCGAGGGGGCGACCTGGAGGTGGAGCTGGACGCTCGTGCAGGCCGCCTCAGGGGTGATGCTGTCGGCATAGGTGTCGAGGTTCTCGTCACCCTGGATCGACAGGTGCATGTCCTCCCCCCTGGCCGCGAAGATCTGCTCGTTCAACAGCTTGTAGCGGGGGTTGGCGGACAGGGTTCCCTCGTGCACGTCGCTCTCGCGCAGCGTGGGCAGGATGCCGACCATCACCAGGTGCCCACCGACCGTGTCCGCCCGCTCCTCCGCGTGGTTGAGCCGGTCCCGCACCGTCTTCTCAAGACGTACGGCGCCGTCCCCCTCGAGCGGTTCCGGCAGGACGTTGATCTCGACGTTGAACTGGCCGAGCTCGGTCGCCCAGTCGGGCTGCGCGATCGCCGCCAGCACCTCGGCGTTCTTCATCGCGGGCTCACCCCGGTCGTCCACCAGGTTGAGCTCGATCTCCAGGCCGGCCCTCGGCCGGTCGGCCTCGAACCTGAACTCGCGCAGCATCCGCGCCAGGGCGTCGAGAGACCGGCGGATCTTGTCCCGGTACCGTCGGCGGTCCTCCGGGCTGAACACCATGGCAGGTACGTCACGACCCATACTTCGCAGAGTCGCACATAAGTTACAGGTAGTACAGATCACACCAAACGTCGCGCTGTCGCCCAGCGTGAGAGCTCGTGCCGGTTGGAGAGCTGGAGCTTGCGCAGGACGGACGAGACATGGGTCTCCACCGTCTTGACCGAGATGAACAGCTCCTTGGCGATCTCCTTGTAGGCGTAGCCTCTGGCGATCAGGCGCAGCACCTCGCGCTCCCGCTGGGTCAGCGAGTCGAGTTCGGGGTCGATCGGCGGGGCCTCGCTCGAGGCGAAGGCGTCCAGCACGAAACCCGCCAGCCTCGGGGAGAAGACCGCGTCACCCTCGGCAACTCTGCGGATCGCGTCGGTGAGCTCACGGCCGCTGATGGTCTTGGTGACGTATCCCCTGGCGCCCCCGCGGATCACGCCGATGACGTCCTCCGCCGCGTCGGAGACCGACAGGGCGAGGAAACGGACCTGCGACCCCGACCCGAGGACGCGGCGCAGCACCTCCTGGCCCCCGCCACCGGGCATGTGCACGTCGAGCAGCACCACGTCGGGCTGGAGCTCGGCGATGGCCTTGACCGCGGACTCCACGTCCTCGGCCTCCCCGATCACCTCGACCGAGTCGCCCAGCTCGGCGCGGACGCCGGAGCGGAAGAGGCGGTGGTCGTCGACGATCAGAACCCTGACGGTGCTCATGAAAACTCCCTCGCCGCCCACGTGCGGTACCTGCAGGACCGCTCGTTCACGCCTTCTCCAATTTCATGGTCAACATTACTTCCGTCCCCTCACCCGGTTCGGTCCGCACCCGGGCGCTGCCGCCGTGGCGTTCCATTCTGCCGATGATCGACTGACGGATGCCCATCCGGTCCTCCGGGACGTCCTTCATGTCGAAGCCGACACCCCGGTCACGGATGAAGATGGTGACCTCATCCGGCTCCACCTCGGCGTAGACGGAGATGACCGACGATCCAGAGTATTTCGCGGCGTTGACCATAGCTTGCCTCGCCGCCTGCATCATCGCGGAGAGCTCGGGGGTCAGCGGGCAGTCACCGACGCAGACGATCTCGATGGGCACGCCGTGGGCGTCCTCCTCCTCGGCCGCGACGCGCCGCACGGCCGCGGCCACCGTCGCGTCCGCGTCCTGCTTCGGCTGGTAGAGCCAGTTGCGCAGCTCACGCTCCTGGGAGCGGGCCAGCCGCATCACCTCGCGTGAGTCGTGGGCGTTGCGCTGGATCAGCGTCAGGGTGTGCAGCACGGAGTCGTGCACGTGCGCGGCGAACTCGGCGCGTTCCTCCTGCCGGATGCGCTCGCGACGCTCCCGCTGGAGCTCCTTCCACAGGGCCGCCAGCCAGGGGGCCGCGATGAACGCGACGCCTCCCACGACGACCAGCGTGAACATGATGCCCGGACGGGCGTTGTCCAGCTCGTTGGTCGCCGCCAGGAAACCGATCGCGCCGACGACGACGAGCACCAGGCCGACGAGCGTGCGGACCCGGTTCTGGCGCACCTGCCCGACCGTGTTGCTCATCCAGCGCCGCCGCCGGTCGGGGTCGGCCTGCTGCCACAGGATCAGCGAGCCGATGCCACCGACCGCGATCGGCCACGCGCCGATCCCGCCCGTCGAGGCGCCGGTCAGCCAGCCGAGGGCCAGCAGCGCCAGTCCGATCGCCCCGTAGGCGGCGAGCTGGCTCCAGTCCCTGGAGGGCTCCCGCCCCTCGTACGGCTCGCGCGGGGTGAACATCCACAACGCCGCGTAGGCCACGGCGCCGATCCCGCCCAGTACGGTGAGCAGCACGAAGGCGAGCCGCAGCACGACCGGGTCGAGCCCGAGCTGGGCGGCGGCGCCCTCGGCGACCCCGGCGACCAGACGCCCCTCGACCGGCCTCATCAGCCGGGGGAAGGCGGGTTCCTGGGAGGTCGCGGGTGCCGCGTCGCGAACTGTCTTTCTGTCAGCCATATCATCAGCATCGTCACATGTCGGGGGCGGTCCTCGCATCAGGCCTTCCCCTGAAGGGACCCTGAGAGAGGCGGATCCGCTCGGGGACGACTCAGGGGTCTCCCGGATACGATCGCGGCCCCAGAAGGACCACGATAGGAACATGAACGACACCGGGAACGCACAGGACCCGGCGAGCACACCGTCCGACTCGCCGCCCTTCTTCTCCCAGCACGAGGAGAGAACCCTCAGCCGCGGCGAAGAGGGCCGGATGCTCACCGGCGTCTGCGCGGGCCTCGGCCGCTACGCGAGGGTCGACCCGGTGCTGTTCCGCGTCGGCTTCGCCGCGCTGGTCCTGGGTTCCGGGATCGGCGTCATGCTCTACGTGGCCGCCTTCCTGCTCATGCGGGAGACGAATGGCGGCCCGGGATACATGGAGCAGTGGACCAGGAGAAGCTTCGACAGCGAGACCGTGCTGGCCCTGCTGACCGGCGTCTTCGCCTTCGGCCTGATCATCAACGTGTCCTCGGAGGGCATCGGCACCGGCACGGTCGTGGTCGCCACGCTGTTCGCCATCGCCCTGCTCACCGCGCACTCGCGCGGTGTCGACCTGCTGGCCGTCGCCCGCTCCCTGCCCGACCGGCTGCGTGGCCGCCGGGGCTTCGGGACGCAGCAGCCGCCCGCCCCGTTCGCCCAGGACGCCGCCCCCGGCAGGCCGTCCGTCAAGGAGCCAACCCCGCCCGCGCAGACGCCCCTGGTCACGGAGCCGGAGCCGTATCCGGGGACGCGGGAGCATACCGCGGAGCCGTACCGGCAGCCGACGTCCCATCCCGCGACGTGGGAACGAGCCGAGACGTTCACGACCGCGCACGCGGCCCCGCCGCCGGAACCACCGGAACCACCGCCGGCGCCACCGCCGCCACCGCCGCCGTCAGCACCGCTGTCGGCACCGCCGCAGCCCGGCACATCGCAGACGGGGAGCGCCTCGCCGGCCGGACCGGCGCAGGCGGCCTCGTACGGCTCGGCGACGGTGTCGTTCGACTCCTCGGGGGAGCCGTTCTCACCGTACGGGCCCTACCAGCCCCTGGATCCCCGCAGGAGGCAGCAGCCCCACTCTCCCTACGACCTCTCCAGGTACGGCTCGCCGGTCGCGACAGCGCCCGCGCGGAAGCGGCCAAGGTCGTTCGTCGGGGGCATCACCATATTCCTGGCCATGATCGTCGGAGGAATCATCGTGGCGATCCAGTCCACGTCCGGGTCGGTGAACATGACGGCCGTCGGCGGCGCGATGCTCATCACCGTCGGAGCAGGCCTCCTGGTCGCCACCTGGTTCGGCAGGGGCGCGGCCCTGGTGGCGGCGGGCACCGTCATCGCGCTCGCCCTCGTCGCGGGGTCGACGATCACCGGCATGCCGAGAAAGTTCGGCAGCTACCGCTGGGAGCCGTCCAGCCTGTCGGAGGCGGCCCGCACCTACTCGGTCGGCATCGGCGAGGGCACCCTGAACCTGAGCGATCTGTCGCTGCCTCCGGGGTCGCGGACCGTCTTCGAGGCGTCCGTCTCCGTCGGCCAGATCGAGGTGATCCTTCCTGCTACGGCCCGCGTCGAGGTCAACGGGTACACCAAGCTCGGCGACGTCAAGATCGACCACTCGGTCGCAGGCGGGGCCGACGTCCACCACGACAAGATTCTGGAGCCCGAGGTGCAACCGCGGGGCGACGTCGCGACCATCGTCCTGAACGTCAAGGCGGGCATCGGAGACGTGGAGGTACGGCGTGCGGCCTGAGACCGACCCCGCCGTGCGCGGACGATGGCACCGCACCGACTGGATGGCCCTGCTCAGCGGCCTGCTGTTCATCGTCTCAGGGATCCTCTTCATCAGCCTGCCGGACATCGAGCCGCTGGTCATGCTTCCCGTCATCCTGGGCGGACTGGGCGTGGCCGGCCTGGCCGCCATCCTCGCCAGGGCGTTCAGGCGCCGATAGACCTCACGGGTAATGCCCCTAGAAGGCGTTAGACTGCGGACATGCTGGTCCTGGAATTCGTGAACACGGTCCACGCGAGGCGAGGCAGGCCGGGGGACGACCTCTCGGACGTCGAGGGCATGACCGCCTGGGGCCTGGCGCACGCGGCGGAGCTGGGGCTCGGCCCGTCCTTCGCCGCCTCTGAGGAGTTGCGGCACGAGGTGGTCAGGCTGCGGCAGGCCGTACGGGCCCTGTTCGCGAGGGCGGTGGCGCCCGGCCCGGCGAGCGGGGCGGACGTCACCCGGCTTCCCGGCTTCACCGAGTCCCTCGCCCTGGTCAACGCCACCGCGCTGGCCGCACCGGTCGCCCCTCGGCTGGAGTGGCCGCGAGAGGGCGCCCCCGTGGCCACGCGCGTCCTCACCGGTGAGAGCGGGGAGTCGGCACGCGTCCGCGCCGTCCTCGCGACGGCGGCGATCGAGTTCCTGGCCGGGCCGTACGGCGAGCAGCTTCGCACCTGCGGCTCCTCGCCTTGCGTGCTCTATTTCGTCAAGGAGCGCCCCCGCCAGGAGTGGTGCTCGGTCAGGTGCGGCAACCGGGCCCGCGCCGCCCGCCACTACCACCAGCACAAGGCGCACTGACCCCCCCGGGCCCCGGGCACCCCTCGTCACGGTTCGCCGACCGCACTCGCGCCAAGCACGCCAGGATCCATGAACTGAAGGTGGCAGGGCACAGCCTTCGAGTACCTGCGCCCCAGCGAGTGCCGGGACGGAATGCCATCCACCGAAGCCTATGTGCGTCAGATATCGGCGTACGCGGACGGCGATCCGTGCGCGTGGAAGGTGCGCCGGTAGGCCATCGGCGAGACGCCGATCGCCGCGTGCAGGTGGTGGCGGAGCGAGGATGTCGTGCCAAAACCGGTCTGGTGGGCGATGAGGTCGATGGGTAGGTCGCTCGCTTCCAGCAGATGACGGGCCCGGTCCACGCGCTGCCGGATCAGCCACTGCCCCGGCGGCATGCCGACCTCCTCGCGGAAGCGGCGGATAAACGTGCGTGCACTCATCCGCGCGTGCGCGGCCAACTCCGACAACGGCAGCGGCTCGTGCAGACGTTCCAGGGCCCAGGCGCGGGTGTGCGCGGTGCCGGCCGTCGACGGTGCCGGCACGGGCCGTTCGATGTACTGGGCCTGGCCGCCCTCGCGCCACGGCGGGACAACACAGCCACGAGCCACCTTGTTCGTCACCTCGCTGCCGTGGTCGCGGCGGACAAGGTGCAGGCACAGGTCCACCCCGGCCGCCGCGCCCGCCGAGGTCAGCACATCGCCGTCGTCGACGAACAGCACGTCCGGATCCACCCGTACACGAGGGAAGAGCCGCTGGAAGTGCTCGGCGTGGTGCCAGTGCGTGGTCGCCGGACGGCCGTCGAGCAGACCCCTCGCCGCCAGCACGTACGATCCGACGCAGATCGACACCATGCGGGTGCGCGGCCGCACGGTCGCGAGCGCGGCGTCGAGCGGCTCCGGCAGCCGTCCCAACTCGTGGATCATCCCGGCACCGAAGGCGGCGGGGATGACCAGGGTGTCCGCCGTGGCGAGCGCCTCCGCTCCATGCTCGACGGCGACGCTGAAGTCCGCGCTGGTCCGTACGGGGCGGCCGTCGACGGTGCAGGTGATGACTTCGTACAACGGTTCACCGTTCGGGCCCTCGGCGATACCGAAGATCCGGGACGGGATGCTCAGCTCAAACGGGATCACGCCGTCGAGGGCGAGTACGACGACGCGATGCATGGCGTGATCCTTGCGCACAATGGCAATCATGCCACTTCTTCAACGTCCGTCCATCGCGGAGGCTGGTCACGGGTGCCGCAGTCGGCGGCGCACTCATCCCGGCACTAACGGAGCGTTCTCCCATGAGCGAAGACACAACGACGACGGCACGGATGCGCGCGATCATCCAGGAGTCCGCGGGCGGCCCCGAGGTGCTGACCCCGGCCGAGGTGGACCGTCCTGAGCCGATGCCGACGGAGGTCCTCGTACGGGTGCACGCGGCCGGCGTCAACCCCACGGACTGGAAGTCACGGGCGCAAGGCAGACTGCTGGGCGACCCGCCCGCCATCCTCGGCTGGGACGTGTCCGGGGTGGTCGAGGCCGTGGGACTCGGGGTCACCCGCTTCCGGCCGGGTGACGAGGTCTTCGGCATGCCGCGCTTCCCGCACAAGGCGGGCGGCTACGCGGAGTACGTGACCGCCCCGTCGCGGCACTTCACCCGTAAGCCGGCCGGACTCGACCACGTGCACGCCGCGGCGCTGCCGCTGGCGGCGCTCACCGCGTGGCAGGTTCTCGACACCGCGAATGTGCAGCCGGGCCAGCGCGTGTTGATCCATGCCGCAGCCGGCGGGGTCGGCCATCTGGCCGTGCAGCTCGCCAAGCATCTCGGCGCGTACGTGATCGGGACCGCTCGTACGCCCAAGCACGCCTTCGTACGTGCGCTGGGCGCCGACGAGGTGATCGACTATACCGAGGAGGACTTCGCCGACACGGTCCGCGACATCGACCTGGTCATCGACAGCATCGGTGGCGACTATGGGACGCGTTCCCTGCGGACGCTGCGCGACGGTGGCACCCTTGTCCAGCTCGCTTTGGAGCCTGACGAGGACCTCCTTCGGCAGGCCGGGGAGCGCGGCATCTGGGCGGGCTTCGTCCTCGTCGAGCCCGACAACGCCGCGATGGCAACGATCGCCGAGCTGGTCGAGGCGGGGCGGCTGCGCGTCGAGGTCGACACCGTCCTGCCGTTCGAGCAGGCGGCCAAGGCTCACGAGCTCGGCGAGACCGGCCGTACCACCGGAAAGATCGTGCTCACCGTCGCCGGATGACCGGCCAACACCACCGCGTTCGACAGGGCCAAGCCCCCTGTCGTCTCCTTCGACCCGTACTTCGGCCACGTCATGAACAGCGCCAGGTCGACGGCCGCGGTCCGCCGATCTCGCCCCGTCCGAGCGCACCAGCGCACGTACAGCACGATGTGCCCCGCGTACGCATGAGTCGTCAGCTCAGCCTGATTCTCATCCGGCGATCCCCCGCGGCCTCCAGCAGGCTCCCGTCGCCATGCCCCCTCTCAAGAGTGACCTACATCACATATTTCTAACGGGCAAACTCATGAAATCCCGTTATATTGGGTCACATGACTTCTATCGGGCTCAGCCGCTGGAAGCCGTGAGAGGAGAACAGTGATGTCCTTCCAGACCGGCCATGTCGGCCTCAACGTCTCCGACCTCGACAGGTCGAAGGATTTCTATCTGAAGGTCTTCGGCTTCGAGGTCTTCGGCGAGTCGGACCAGGCGGACCGCCGCTACGCCTTCCTCGGTCTCGACGGCAAGCTCCTGCTGACCCTCTGGCAGCAGAGCGAGGGCCGCTTCGCCGCCGGGCTGCCCGGCCTGCACCATCTGGCGTTCCAGGTGCCGGACATCGAGACGGTCCGCGCGGCGGAGTCCGTGATCAGGGAGCTCGGCACGACCCTCCACCACGACGGCGTCGTGCCGCACCGTGAGGGCGCCTCCTCGGGAGGTGTGTTCTTCGAGGACCCCGACGGGATCCGGTTGGAGATCTACACCGCCGACGGCGCCGATGAACGTCCCGCACCGAGTGCGGGCGCCCCCACCTGCGGCTTCTTCTAAAACGGCCATGAGACACGTGGGAGAGCTCGCGGTGCAGCAGCGGGCCGGGGTCCGCGGGAAGGAGCTTGGCTCCGCGAGGGCCAGGCCGGAGATCCCGGCGGTGGCGGCCGAGTTCCTGCTGCGGCAGCGAATGCTGCTGATCGGGGCCGAGGACCGGGACGGACGGCTGTGGGCGACCGTCCTGACGGGGGAGGAAGGGTTCGCCGAGGCCGTCGACGAGCGGACGCTCGTGATCGGAGCGGTGCCCGGCGAGCACGACCCGCTGACCGGGCTTGAGGAGGGAGAGATAGGGATGCTCGCGATCGAGCCGGGCACCAGGCGCAGGATGCGGGTCAACGGCACGGTTCACCGGCAGGAGGGGCGCCTGGTCGTACGCACCGAGCAGACGTACGCGAACTGCCCGAAGTACATCCAGGCGCGGGACGTCTCCGAGGAACGCGGAGGCCTCCCCGGAGAGGCGACGGCCGGACAGACACCGACCGCCGGGCACCGGGCGTGGATCGAGCGCGCCGACACCTTCTTCGTCGCCACCCGTGCGCCCGGCCTCGGAGCCGACCTGTCGCACCGGGGCGGCAACCCCGGGTTCGTACGGATGACCGGCGAGCGGCGGCTGGTCTGGCCGGACTACGTCGGCAACTCCATGTACATGACGCTCGGGAACCTGGAGCTGGACGAGAGCTGCGCCCTGCTCTTCCTCGACTGGGAGAGCGGCGACGCGCTGCACCTGACGGGGCGGGCACGGGTCGACTGGGATCCGGGTGACGTCCCCGGCGCGCAGCGTCTCGTGGAGTTCGACGTGGACCGGTTCGTTCACGTCAGGGGGGCGAGCCCGCTCCGCTGGACGTTCGACGGGTATTCCCGTTTCAACCCGCCGGTCGCGAGGTCCGTGCGGATCACCTAGCCCCGGCGAGCGGGCGGGAAGGAGAAAGATCATGAACTTCACCGAGGAGACGGCCAGGGCCAAGGTGCGGGCCGCGGAGGACGCCTGGAACACGCGGGACCCCGAGCGGGTCTCCCTCGCCTACACACCCGACTCGGTCTGGCGAAACCGGGACGAGTTCCTCACCGGGCGCGAGGAGATCAGGGAGTTCCTCACCCGCAAGTGGGCCAGGGAACAGGACTACGCGCTCCGCAAGAACCTGTGGACGTTCGGCGGGAATCGCATCGCCGTACGGTTCCAGTACGAATGGCACGACGCGGACGGCCAGTGGTGGCGCAGTTACGGCAACGAGCTGTGGGAGTTCGCCGACGACGGGCTGATGCGGCGGCGCGAGGCGAGCATCAACGACGTCCGGATCGACGAGGCGGACCGCCGCATCCTGGGCGCCCGCGCCCAGGATGACCAGGAGGACCTCCCGCTTGCCTGACCCCGGCCCGGTATGAGCCCTGAGCCGGACATCCGCCCGTCCCCCTGCCCGGCGGGGGCGGGCGACCGGCTTGAACAGGGCCTTGACCGGGCAGGACAGGGGCGTACGTTCACTTCTGGCGGCTCTCACGTTCCGGGCCGTCACAGGTGCACCGGGGAGGACGTATGCCGCGAATCACCGTCAGCGTCGACGGAGTCACCTACGAGGAAGAGGCCGAGCCGCGCCTCCTCCTCGTCCACCTGCTCAGAGACCGGCTCGGCAAGACCGGGACCCCGGTCGGCTGCGACACCGGCAACTGCGGTGCCTGCACCGTGACGCTCGACGGCAGGAGCGCGAAGAGCTGCTCCGTGCTCGCCGTACAGGCGGACGGGAGCGAGATCGTCACGATCGAGGGCCTGGCGCGGGGGCAGGAGTGGCATCCCATGCAGGAGGCCTTCCACGCCGAGCACGCGCTGCAGTGCGGATACTGCACCCCAGGCATGATCATGGCCGCGATCGACCTGGTCAGGGACGATCCCGACCCGTCCGAGGAGGCGGTGCGCCAGGGGCTCGAAGGCAACCTGTGCCGGTGCACGGGATACTCCAACATCGTCAGGGCGGTACGGCGCGGCGCCCGGGAGATGGCCCGGCGGGAGTCGCACCAGGAGGCGACGACGTCATGACCGAGCAACTCGACGCGGGCCTGGTCGCCGAGCGGATCGCGGAGGACGACCGGCTCGGCCGCCCCTCCGACAGGCGCGAGGTCGGCAGGGCCCGCAGGCGCAAGGAGGACGCCCGGCTGCTCACGGGCAGGACCACCTGGACCGACAACATCCAGCTCCCGGGCATGCTGTACGTGGCGTTCCTGCGCAGCCCGATGGCGCACGCGAGGATCACCCGGGTCGACGTCTCCGCGGCGCGGGCCAGGCCCGGCGTCGTCGCCGCCTACGGCGGCCAGGACCTCGCGGGCGAGCAGGGCAGCCTGCCGTGCGCGTGGCCGGTCACCGAGGACATCGTCATCCCCGACCATCCGCCGATGGCGGTGAGCGAGGTCCGCTACGTCGGCGAGGCGGTGGCCTGCGTCGTCGCGACCGACCGCTACAAAGCCGTGGACGCCCTTGAGGCGATCGAGGTCGACTACGAGCCACTCGAGGCGGTCGTCGACATGACCGAGGCGCTCGCCGAGGGCGCCCCCAAGGTCCACGAGTCCGGCAACCGGGCCTTCACCTGGAAGTTCGCCCAGGGCGACATCGACGCCGCCTTCCGCGACGCCCCCGTGGTGATCGACCGCACCTACGTGCAGCAACGGCTCATCCCGACCGCGATGGAACCCAGGGCGGTCGTCGCCGCGACCGACGGCGAGACCTTCACCCTGCACTCCTCGACCCAGATCCCGCACGTGCTGCGCGTGATGCTGGCCATGACCACCGGCATCCCCGAGCACAGGCTGCGGGTGATCGCCCCCGACGTCGGCGGCGGTTTCGGCTCCAAGCTCCAGGTCACCGCCGAGGAGGTGCTCGCGCTGCTGCTGGCGCGCAGGCTCGGCAGGCCGGTGAAGTGGACCGAGTCGCGCTCCGAGGGCAACCTGACCGTGCACCACGGCCGCGACCAGCTCCAGCGGATCAGGATCGCGGCCGAGCGGGACGGGCGCATCAGGGGCGTCAAGGTCGAGCTGCTCGCCGACATGGGCGCCTACCTGATGCTGGTCACGCCGGGCATACCACTGCTGGGCGCGTTCATGTACAACGGCATCTACAAGATGGACGCCTACGACTTCACCTGCACCGGCGTCTTCACCACCAAGATGCCCACCGACGCCTACCGGGGCGCGGGACGCCCCGAGGCCACGTTCGCCATCGAGCGGGCCGTCGACGAGCTGGCGCACGAGCTGGGCCTGGACCCCGTCGAGGTACGGCGCCGCAACTGGATCGCCCACGAGGAGTTCCCCTACACCACGGTCTGCGGCCTGACCTACGACTCGGGCAACTACGAGGCCGCGACGGACAGGGCGCTCGCGCTGCTCGGCTACGACGCGCTCAGGGCGGAGCAGGCGGAGCGGCGGGCCAGGCGCGACCCGGTCCAGCTCGGCATCGGCGTCTCGACCTACACCGAGATGTGCGGCCTCGCGCCCTCGCGCGTGCTGGGCTCGCTCAGCTACGGCGCGGGCGGCTGGGAGCACGCCACGGTCAGGATGCTGCCGACGGGCAGGGTTGAGGTGATCACCGGGACGAGCCCGCACGGCCAGGGGCACGAGACGGCCTGGAGTCAGATCGCGGCCGACGCGCTCGGAGTGCCGTTCGAGGACGTCTCGGTGCTGCACGGCGACACGGCCGTCTCGCACAAGGGCATGGACACCTACGGCTCCCGCTCGCTGGTCGTGGGCGGCGTCGCCGTACTGTCCGCCTGCGAGAAGGTGAAGGACAGGGCCAGGGAGCTGGCGGCCCACATGCTGGAGGCCTCGGCCGACGACCTCGAGTTCCGCGACGGGTCGTTCACGGTGCGCGGGACCGCGGAGGGGCGGACCATCCAGCAGCTCGCGCTGGCCGCCTTCGCCGCGCACGACCTCCCGGACGGCTTCGAGCCCAGCCTGGACGCCGAGACGACCTTCGACCCGGACAACTTCTCCTTCCCGCACGGCACCCACCTGTGCGCGGTCGAGGTGGACACCGAGACCGGCGAGTCCAGGATCAGGTCGTACGTCGCCGTCGACGACGTGGGCTCCGTGGTGAACCCACTGATCGTCGAGGGTCAGGTGCACGGCGGCATCGCGCAGGGCATCGGACAGGCGCTGTTCGAGGAGGCGATCCACGACCCCGAGGGCAACCTGCTCACCACGACGATGGCCGACTACCTGATCCCGTCCGCCGCCGACCTGCCGGAGTTCGTCACCGACAGGACCGAGACCCCCGCGACCAGCAACCCGCTGGGCGTCAAAGGCGTCGGCGAGGCGGGCACGATCGCCTCGACCCCCGCCGTCGTCAACGCGATCGTGGACGCCCTGCGCCCGTACGGCGTGCACGACGTGCGGATGCCCTGCACCCCGGCACGCGTCTGGCAGACGATCACCGACGCCGGCCCGCCGGAGGCCTCCGGCCCCGACGAGACGACTGACTTCGGACCCGCGCAAACGCCCGAGGGAGGTGCCCGTTGATTCCCGCACCGTTCGACTACATCAGACCCACGTCCCTCGACGAGGCCTGCCGCGTGCTCGCCGAGGCGGAGGACGCGGGCGACGACGTCAAGGTGCTGGCGGGCGGCCAGTCACTGCTGCCGCTGCTGCGCCTGCGGCTCGCCTACCCGTCCGCGCTGGTCGACGTCGGACGGCTGCCCGAGCTGCGCGGCGTCGAGGACAGGGGCGACCATGTGTTCGTCGGCGCGCTCACCACGCACGACGAGGTGCTGCGTTCCAGCGTGGTCAGGGAGCTGATCCCGCTGGTCGCGCTGGCCACCGCGACCGTCGCCGATCCCGCGGTACGGCACCGCGGCACGTTCGGCGGGTCACTCGCCCACGCCGACCCCGCGGGGGACCTGCCCGCCGTCGCCCTGGCGCTGGACTGCGTGTTCGTCGTCAGGTCCGGCGACGGCGAGCGGGAGATCCCGGCCTCCGAGTTCTTCGTCGACTACCTGGAGCCCGCGCTCGAACCCGGCGAGGTGCTGGTCGGAGTGCGGGTGCCCAAGCTCGGCCCCGGCTGGGGCTTCCGCTACGAGAAGTTCCACCGCACCGCGCAGTCCTGGGCGACCGTGGGGGTCGCGGTGGCCGTACGGCTCGGCGAGGGGGTCGTCGAGGAGGTGCGGATCGCGCTGACCAACATGGGCTCGACACCGGTGCGGGCACGGGCGGCCGAGGCCGCGCTGCGCGGCGCCGACCTCACGCCGTCCGGTTCCAACGGCGCGCACGACCCGCTCAGACAGGCCTGTGACCTGGCGGACGAGGAGAGCTCACCCCCGACCGACCTGCACGGCGGCCCCGCCTACCGCCGCCACCTGGCCCGGGTGCTGACCCGCAGGGCGGTCAGGGCGGCGAGCGGCTGAGCGGCCTCCTCCGGTCCCGGGCCCGCCTCGGTCAGGGACCGGAGCGGCCCCGCGAGAAGGGCACGACTCCGGTGGGATCGGGAGTTCAGGTGCCCTCCGGCGGGGCAGGCAGACTGGTAGTGCCGACGCACGACGGTGACGCCGCGCGGACGGTTGATTGACAAGGAGCGGATCGATGGCGATGCGATTCGAGCATGAGTTCACGGTTCCGGTGCCGGTCGAGCAGGTGTGGCCGGTGTTGCTCGACGCCGAGCGGGTCGCCCCCTGCCTGCCGGGAGCCGCGCTTGAGACGGTCAGGGACGACGACCTGACCGGGCAGATGAAGGTGAAGGTCGGGCCGATCACGCTCACCTACCGGGGCAGAGCCACGTTCGAGGACGTGGACAAGGAAGCCCGCACCCTGACCATCAACGCCTCCGGCAAGGAGTCGCGCGGCTCGGGCACGGCCTCCGCCACGGTCGCCGCGCGGTTGCGGCCGGAAGGCCCCGGTGACTCCGCGACCCGGGTGACGGTCGAGACCTCCTTCACCGTGACAGGACGCCCGGCCCAGTTCGGCAGGGGGGTGATGGCCGAGGTCGGCGCCAGACTGATCGAGAGGTTCGCGGCGAACCTGTCCGAGTTGCTGAAGGGCCCCGGGGCGGAACCGGCCGCGCCGCCGGGCGATGTCTCCGTCTCTCCCCCGCAGGCTCCCTCGCCGGAGACGTGGGCCGGTGAGACGGCCGGGCCTTCGCCGTCCCCCGAGGAGCCCAAGGGGCCGGTGGATCGCGAGGGTCTCGCGTCTCCCGAGGGCGGGGAGCGCGTCACGGCCCCGAGCCTGGACGATCGTGGCAAGGCCTCCGAGCAGGAGCCCCCGCACCGCCACCTCACCGCCGTGCCCTCCACGCGCGAGACCGCCACCATCGAGGAGGCCCGTGGTCGCGACACCCATCCTGCGGGCACCTCCCGTACCTCCCGCACTCCCGACGAGGAGGCCCTCGACCTCCTGGAGGTCGCGGGTATCCCCATCCTCAAACGCGCCGCCCCGCTGGTGGGCGCCCTCGCCGGTCTCGTCCTGGCCGGATGGCTGATCCGCCGCGCCCTGCGCCGCCGGAGGACGACCCACCCCTAAGCATTTCCGACACAGCTCTACAAAAGGCGCGAACTCTATAAGTAGGTGTTATGGAGCCGCGATGGCCTGAAAAGTCCAGGTATCGCGCCGCCCTCCCCCCTCAACCCTAGGAGCTGCGGCTATTCCGCATATGTCACAACAAGTCAGTTAATTTCCAGAACTGCTAGTGAACGCGGATGCTATGGCGGATAACGTCCTTCTGTCGGGGAGGCAGAAGCCGTATCGTCAGGAGCAGCCCATGAGGAGCCCGGCATCACCCGAACTGATCGGCCGCGTCGGTGAGCTGCGGTCGCTGATCGACGCGATGATCGGGCCGCCCGCCGTGGTCCTGATCGAGGGTGAGGCCGGGGTCGGTAAAACCCGGCTCGTCCGCACCGCGCTCGCCCGCCTCCCTGCGGGCGACCGGTGCGTCCTGCTCGGCGGCTGCCACCGGATCCGTGAGCCCTTCCCCTACGGGCCGGTGTTCGAGGCGTTGCGGGATCTGGCGGGCAGGCTTCCCCCCGCCGAGGAGCTGAACCCGGTGATCGGGGCGCTTCGCGACTACCTGCCCGAACTGCCGCTGCCGCCCGCGCCGCCGCCGCTCGGCGACTCCAGGACGGAGCGGCACCGGGTGTTCCGCGCCGTCCACGCCCTGCTGGCCGCCGTGGGGCCCGCCGTACTGGTGGTCGAGGATCTGCACTGGGCCGACGACGGGACCAGGGACCTGCTGCACTTCCTCACGGGCCGGCCGCCGGAGGAGCTGACGCTGGTCGCGACCTACCGGCGCGACGGGCAGGGCCAGGCCTCGCTTCCGCTCGGCCACGCCTACCGGCACCCCGTGGGCATGACCAGCCTGGTGATGGCCCTGAGGCCGCTGGAGGTGTCCGACGTGCGCGACATGGCCGTCGCGCTGCTGAAGGGCGCCGACCCGCCGGACGCGTTCGTCACGAGTCTGCACGAACGCACGGCGGGCATTCCCTTCCTGATCGAGGAGGTCCTCAGGTCGCTGCCCGCGAAGGACGGCTCGGCGCCGGAGGGGCCGGACGCGCTTGACCACGTCGGCGTCCCGCTGCTGCTGCGCGAGGCGATGGCCGACCAGCTGGCCGGGCTCTCCGAGGCCGCGGTCAGGGCGGTCAGGACCGCCGCCGTGTTCGGGATACCGGTGGACGAGCGGCTGATCGCGGCGGCGGGCGGCGACCCCGTGGGCCTGGGCGAGGCCCTGTCGGCGGGCGTCCTGCACGAGCATCCCGCGGGCCGGTACGGCTTCCGCCACGCCCTGGCCCAGCAGGCCGTTTACGAGGCGATCCCCGGCCCGGAGCGGCGCGCCGCGCACGAACGCGCGATGACCTCGCTGGAGGAGGCCGACCCGCTCGCGCTGGTACAGCTCGCCTTCCACGCCAGGCAGGCGGGGATGCCGGACACCTGGCTGCGGTACGGCACGGCGGCCGCCGACCGCGCCGCGATGCTCGGCGACCTTCCCGTGGCGGTCGAGTTGATCGAGGGCATGCTCGCCGACCCCGGCCTGCCCCCGCGCGACCGGGGCCCGCTGGTGCTGCGGCTGAGCCGCCTGGCCACGACGGGGTTGTCGTACCAGCGGGTGGTGCGGCTGCTGCGCCGCCTGCTCAGCGACGACTTCCTGGCCCCGGACGTGCGCGGCGAGGCGCGTCTCAACCTCGGGTTGCTGCTGTGCAACCAGGCGAACAACAACGCGGCGGGCAGGCCGGAGATCGTCATGGCGGTCACCGAGCTGCGGGACCGGCCGATGCTGGCCGCCCGCGCCTGCGCCGCGCTCGCGATGCCGTGGTGGGGCACCGAGCCCCTGGCCGCCCACCGGGAGTGGATCGCCCGCGCCGAGGAGCTCGCGGCGACCGCCGACGACCCGGTTCCCGCGACCGCGGTGCTGGTCAACCGGGTCTCGTTCGAGATGGCGGTCGGCTCCCCCGGCGCGTTCGCCATGGTGGCCGCGCTGCCGGTCGTCGACCGGCGCGCGGACGTGCGCCGGGAGGTGGCCAGGGCCTACGCCAACATCACCGACGCCGCGGCGACCCTGGGGCATCTGGCGCAGGCCGAGCGGTTCGGGCAGGAGGGCGGACGGCTGGCCGCGGAGAGCAACTCACCGGTCTCCGTCTACCAGCTCAACGCGTCGGCGGTCCGCAGGGATTGGCTGACCGGGCGCTGGGAGGGATTGCGCGAGCGGGCGTCCGCCCTCGCGGAGCTGGCCACGGAGTCGCCCCTGATGGCGGTCGACGTCTGGCTGGTGCTGGGCATGCTCGCCCTGGTCAGGGGCGAGTGGGAGGAGGCGGCCGAGCACCTGCGCGCCACCGGCGTCGACGAGCCGGACAGCCACTTCCTGCCCGCCGTACTCGCCGCGGCTGCCGGGATGGTCGAGCTGCGCCTGGCCGAGGGACTGCCGCAGGAGGCGGTCCGCGAGGCTGGGCGCGCGGTCGCGCGGCTGCGTCACAAGGGCGTGTGGGTCTGGGGCGCTCCCCTGGTCCCCGCCGCCGTCACCGCGCTCACCAGGACCGGGAGAACGGACGAGGCGACCGCCCTGGTGGCCGAGTTCGCCGAGGGGATCTCGGGGCGGGACGCGCCCGCGGCGCGCGCCGGGCTCGACGCCGCCAGGGGAACGGTGGCCGCGGCGGCCGGGCGGCACGCCGTCGCGGCGGACCGCTTCGCCGAAGCCTGCGAGGCGTATGCCGCGCTGCCCCAGCCGTACGAGGCGGCCAGGGCCGAGGAGGGAGGGGCGCGTGCGCTGCTCGCCCTCGACGACGCCGCGGCCCCCGCGCTCCTCGCCGAGCTGGCCGAGCGGTACGACGACCTGGGCGCCGTCCACGACGCCGCCCGATGCAGGCGGACGCTGCGCGACACGGGGGCCACCGTCCCGCCGCCGCGCGTCCGGAACAGGAACGGGTCGGGCGCGCTGTCACGGCGTGAGCGGGAGGTGGCCAGGCTGGTCGCGCTCGGTAAGACCAACCGGGAGATCGCCGACGTGCTGTTCCTGTCTCCCCGCACGGTCGAGACGCACGTGGCCACCGTGCTGCGCAAGCTCGGCGTCCGTTCCCGAACCGAGGTGACGCCGTTCCTGACGATCTGAGGCTGACGAGCTGAGGCCAGAAAGCCCCAAAACCCCGCCCAAGGTTTACAAAACGGACAATGACCATCTCACCTCAAAGAAAGCCCCATAGTGTGATTAATGCGCCCGATTACAGTGCGGCGGATAGTCCCAGGCGGGCGGTTCACAAGAGACGGTTCCGGGTGGACTGAAAGGCGTGCCAGAGCGTGAGCCAAAGCGCGGCCGCAGGCAGAAACCATAACCCACCTCCCAGTTGATCATTTAGCGATGTCCGAATCATCGACAATTGCATTACTCGCAATTGACGCAACTCCGCACTACACTGGATAAACAGGACAAGTAGCCGATTCGATCAAGCGATCACCGCCACTTAATAATCAAGATTAGTTAGCATATTACCTATCAAAACGGCCAACACCTTCAACCCTATACATGATCTTGAAGTCCATGTCATACTGATTGCCCCATCCGCACAAGGGTGACCGTTTTGAGTTTCAAAAGACATACTCAACGCAGAGTACGACGCATACTGTGGGCAGTTCCCCTCCTTGCCGTCGCGGCCGCCTGCTCTGGCGCAAACACCGATGACGGCGAGACACAGCCAAGCATTCCCGCTGTTTCCAAGAACACTTATCCTGGAACCGAAAGCGGCGCCAGAGACCTCATGGAGAAAGTCGGCGCGGAAGGTGGCGCCAACTTGATCGAGTCAATGCGGCCCACCAGCGCCGACTACCGAGCCGTTTTCCGGCCGGAGTTCGCCGTCCGGGCCGAGCGGTTTTATCACACCCGGTTCTGGGGGGGCTCCCCCATACCTTCCGCCCCCTGGGCGGAACCCGGGCAGACCGTACTGCGGACCTGGAAGGCAACCACCGAGGAAATACGATCCTGGACACCCCAGGTGCGGGCAAACTTCCCCAGCGGCTACGAGAGAGTCAAAGACGAATTCAATCCGGGGCTGACGATCTACACCTGGAATTACACAAAGCCCGGCGCGGAGTACGGCATGGCCTTCAACGGCCTTGTCTTCGTTAACGGGCACTGGACTCTGTTCCCCAAGCCATGGTACGTACTGGAACAGTAAGGATTCGATGACGGTGTTGGTGAGGATACCGCTCGACGGCGGCGGCGTGATTCTGGTGGAAAGCACGGAGGTCGACGACGGCCCGGTCAAGGCGCGCCGGATCCGCGATGCCGTTCACGAGGTGCCACGGACGTTGGGAGAGATCCTCCAGCCGGTTGCCGAAAGCGCCAGGATCCTCCTCCATCACCTCGGCCGGGCCAAGCCGGCCGAACTCGAGGTGGAATTCGGAATCGATCTGACCGCGGAAGCCGGTGCGGTGATCACCAAGAGCAGCGTCGGCACCAACGTAAAGGTGAGGATGGTGTGGAAGCAGTCCGAGGGCGACTCGGGCACTCCACAGCTCTGAGAGCCGCACCATGGTCGCAGAAATCCCCTCAACGGCCCAGAAGACGACGAGGTGGGCCGCGTCGGTGGCACAGGTGCTGGGCCGAGACGGCACCGTCGCCGGTGCGGGATTCCTGGTGGCCGACGATGTGCTGGTCACCTGCGCCCATGTCGTGGATGCCGCGACCGGTGGCGCGAAGGTGCCCCTGCTGCTGCGGTTTCCGCAGGCGGAGGGGGCGCCCGAGGCAGGCGGAGAGGTCGTCCACGAGGGACCGGCCGACTCGAACGCCGACGACGTCGCGATCGTCCGTCTGGACGGCCCGCCCCCGGGGACTTTCCCGTTGCCACTGGCGGACGCGAACGGCTGCCGGGGACATCGAGTCCGATCCTTCGGATTCCCGAGACAGGCCGTTCCGGGCGGCCACCACGGTTACGGTCGCACCGGCGACATCCTGTCGGCGGACTCGGGCTCCGGCGTCCTGCTGCAGCTGACCGACGCCAACGACCTGACCGAGGGGTTCAGCGGTGGACCGGTGTGGAACGACACCATCGAGGCGGTGATCGGCATGATCACCGCCATCACCCCGCCCGATCGGCACCAGCGGGGTACAGGGGTCGCATACGCCACGCCCACCGGCCGCCTGCGCGAGATCTGGCCTGAGCTGACCGTCGGGCTGGTGTGCCCTTACCGGGGACTGGAGCCGTTCGCCGCCGAGCATGCCAGCTGGTTCCACGGTCGTACCAGTGCGGTGGAGAGAATCCTCACCGGTATATCAGCCAGCCCAGATGCCCTGCTGCTCCTCGGTCCGTCCGGCGCCGGCAAGTCGTCGCTGATCCAGGCGGGCGTCATCCCCGCGCTCGCCGCCGCAAGACTGCCTGGGAGCGACCGCTGGCAGGTCGTTCTGGCCCGGCCGGGCCGGAATCTACTCGACGCGCTGAAGGCAGTCGACCCCCCGAACCTCCCCGACGTGCCACGTCGGCTGCTTGTCGTCGATCAGTTCGAGGATGTCCTCACCCCGCCGTCCGCAGGCGAGTCACCGGACCCGATCTCGCGCGGTACGCTCGAACGCCTAACCTCGATGATCGGAACTCCCGGCCTCAGCGTCCTGCTGGTGATGCGTGACGACTTCTACCCCCGCCTGGCTGCGGAGGCCCCCGAGCTGTTGGAGACCGTCACCTCCGGACTGGTGAACATCCCGGCCACGCTAAGTCGGCAGGACCTGCACGAGATCATCACCAGGCCCGCGCACACCGTCGGCGCCCGCTGCCAGGACGGTCTCCCCGAGCGGATCATCGCCGACGTCCTGGAGGCCGACCATCTCGTCGGCGCGCACCGGCAGGCACCGACGACGGTGTTACCGCTGTTGGAGGTGACGATGAGTCAACTCTGGGCGCGCCAGCGCGACGGTGTGCTGACGCACCACGCCTACCAGAGCATCGGCGAACTCAGCGGCAGCATCACCGCCTGGTGCGACGCCGCCAGAGCCGACCTTCCACAGACGGATGCCTGTCGCCGTGCCACCCGGCAGATCCTCACCGCACTGGTCCGGCCGGCTGACCCCGTTCGCAGCATCCCGGCCCTACGCCAGCAGGTCCCGCTGTCCGTGTTGCGCGACCTGGCCGGCGACGACGCGCGGACCGGCGACGTCACGGCCGACCGGATCGTCGACAAGGTGCTGGCAGCACTGATCAGACATCGTGTGGTCGTGACCCGTGGGATGCATCCCCACGGCGAGCCCGTCGCGGAGCTGGTTCACGACGCGCTGATCCGCGACTGGGGCGTTCTGCGTGACTGGGTCGACCAGGACCATCGCTTCCACGAGTGGCTACACCGCGCCGCAGAACAGCATCGTCGCTGGCGGGACCGGCACGACAACGCCGACCTGCTGCGCGGTAGCGACCTTACGGACGGCCTCACCTGGGCGGCCCACCGTCGGCTGCCTCGCGCCACGGTCGAATTCCTGGATGCCAGCCGCCGCGCCGCCGAACGGGCCGCGTGGATACGCCGTATCTTCACCATCGGCATGGTGCTGCTCACGCTCGCGGCCGCAGGAGGAGCGGGAGTCGCCGTCCAGAACGCGGCCGAGGCCAGGAGACAGCACGCTGCCGCCCGGTCGCGACAGCTTGCCGCCCAGAGCCGAGGCATCGCGGCGACGCAGCCGGTGACGGCTCGCCGCCTGGCCGTGACGGCGTGGCACACAGCTCCCACCGCTGAGGCGGGCCTCGCCATGACCGAGCTGCTGCGCCAGCAGCAATCGGTTCTAGTCGGCCACACGGGAGCGGTGAACGCGGTGGCGTTCAGCCCCGACGGCACCCGGATCGCCTCCACCGGTGACGACGGCACCGTAAGGCTCTGGTACGCGTCCACCGGCCGGCCGTTCCGTGTGTGGCCGTCCGGACATCGACGGCAGGTCACCGCTGTCGCCTTCAGCCCCGATGGAAAGACGCTGGCCACCGCGGGCTGGGAGGGCACCATACGGTTGTGGGACACGGAGACCGGGCGGCTGACGGGCACACCGCTCACCGGTCACGCCAACCTGGTCAGCAGTGTGGCGTTCAGTCCCGACGGCGGGCTTCTGGCGTCGGCGGCCTGGGACGGCACCGTACGACTGTGGAACCCGAAAACAGGCAGAGCGATGGGTGACCCGCTCATCGGTCACACCAGTCAGGTCAACGGCGTGGCGTTCAGCCCTGACGGCGGGCTTCTGGCGTCGGCGGGCCGGGACAGCACCGTACGACTGTGGAACCCGAAAACAGGCAAACCGCTGGGACATCCCCTCGCCTTCCGTTTCAGCTCGGCCCGGAGCGTGGCATTCGCACCCGACGGCGCCCGTCTCGCGGCGGCCGGCGGCGACGGGACGATACGCCTCTGGGCACCGAGGACCGGCCGCCCGATCGGGAAGCCACTGCAGGGACACAAGGACGCGGTGCTCTCGGTCGCGTTCAGCCCCGGCGGTACCCGCCTGGCCTCCACAGGACAGGACGGGACGGTGCGACTGTGGAACGCCGCCGGTCTCCCGGTGGGCTCGCCGATGACCGGCCACGGCGCGCTGGTGTGGTCCGCCTCGTTCAATCCTGACGGCCACGTCCTCGCCAGCGCGGGCGCTGACGGGACCGTGCGGCTATGGGACACGCAAACCGGACTCCCGGTGACAGCTCCCCTTCGCCGTCGCACGAGCCGGATACTTTCCGTGGCGATGACTCCTGTGTCCACGCTCATGGCGTTCTTCGGAGCGGATCACTCTGTGCGACTCAGGAGGGCGGGGACCGACATCTCTGTCGGAGTGCCGCTGCGAGGGCACACCGGCGATGTTTTCGAGGTGGCGGCCGACCCGAAGGTGAGCGTTGTCGCCACCGCCGGCGGGGACAGGACGGTACGGCTGTGGAACCCGCGGACCGGGAAGGAGACAACGAGGCCTCTGACCGATCTCGGCGACTATGTGGCCGCGATGGCGATCAGCCCCGACGGCACCCAGTTGGTCACTTCAGGCTCCGGCGAGGTCGTCCGCCTCTGGAACGTCTCGACCGGTGGGAAAACACGTGAGATCCAAACCGGCCAGGGTCTCTTCGTGCACGCTGTGGCCTTCAGCCCTGACGGCAGCCGCCTGGCGACCGCGGGCGAGGACGGGACTGTACGGTTCTGGGACCCCACCACGGGCAAGAGGACCGGGGAATTACAGACCGGGAACCAGGACGCTGTCACCGCCGTGGCGTTCGATCCGAGTGGCACCCGCCTCGCGGCGGGAAGCGCGGAAGAGGTCGTGTGGGTCGGAGACGTCACCACCCACAAGATGGTTGCCCAGCTCCGCGCGGACGGGGCCGGGGAAACGACTGCGCTGACCTTCAACCGGCACGGTGACGCGCTCGCCGCCGCCGACCGAGGCGGAATCATCAGGCTCTGGGATTCCGAGTCCGGCAGGAGGTTGGGCGAGTCGTTGACCGGGCACATCGACGCCGTCCGCGCCATGGCGGTCAGCGAGGACGACACCTTCCTCATTACCGCTGACGACAGCTTCAGCGAACGACTGTGGTATCTGCCGGTGCCCCGAGTGGCCTTCGTGGAGTTCTGCGCCCGGTTCGGCTCACCAACCGAGGAGGAGTGGCGCCGTTACGCCCCTGACGAGCCCCGGCCTTCACCCTGCCGGAGATGAGTGTGCATCCAAAGAGCCGGTTGTGACATCGCCCGAGGCCGTGAACCTGGTCGGCCGGTCGCCATGACCAACGATATCCCTCGCGGACGGCTCAACGAGGAGCCCGCCTCGCCAGAAAGCCGCAAAGAGCCCAACAAAGATCAATAAAACGGACAATACGCTCTCGAGTTGGGGGAACACCGCATAGTGTGATCAATGCGCCCGAATGCAGTGTGGTGGTCATCGCCTACAACGACGCCGCCCGCCTGCCCAGGGCGGTGCGGTCCGTGCTCGGCCAGTCGTTGCGGAACATCGAGGTGATCATCTCCGACGACGGCAGCACCGACGGCACGGAACGGGTCGCGCGCAGGCTCAGACGGGAGGACCGGCGGGTCCGCTACCTGCGCAGGGACGTCAACAGCGGCGGCTGCGGGGCACCGAGGAACGACGGGGTCGCCGCGGCCCGCGCGCCGTACGTCATGTTCCTCGACAGCGACGACGAGCTGCCCCGGCACGCCTGCAAGAGCATGCTCCAGGAGCTTGAGCGGACCGGCGCCGACTTCGTCACCGGGCAGATCTCCCGGCTTTATGAGTGGAACGGCCGGACCCAGCCCTACTACCCCGGCCTGTTCGCCCGCCGCAGGACCGTCGAGGGGATCGCGCGGGAGCCCGGGATGTTCCTCGACTCCTTCAGCACCAACAAGCTCTACCGGACCGAGATGCTCAGGCGGCTGCCGTTCCGCGAGGACCTCCACTACGAGGACCACGTGTTCACCACCGAGCTGTACTGCACGGCGCGGCGGTTCGCCGTCGTCCCGTGGGTCGTCTACCTCTGGCACAGGGCGGCCGAGGCGGACGGCTCACGGCTGTCGATCTCCCTGAGCATCCGGGAGATGGACAACGTCAGGCAGCGGATCAGGGCGGCCAGGCTGAGCGACGGCATCCTGCGTGAGAACGGCCTGGCGGGGCTGGTCGCGGAGCGGCAGCGCCGGTTCGTCCTCCAGGACCTGCGGGTCTACCTGAACCCGCTGCCCTCGCGTGACCTGGCGTGGGCCGAGGAGTTCGTCTCGCTGGCCCGGCCCTACCTGGCGGAGTTCGAGCAGGGGGTGTTCGAGGGGGTCGACCCGGTCGTGCGGGTCTGCTGCCGTTTCATCCTCGAAGGCCGGGCCGACGAGCTGGTGGTCGCCGCCCGGTCGCTGAGCGGGCCGAAGGCCGCACCGCGCTTCGCCGTACGGGAGGAAGGGCGGACCTACTGGGGCACGACCCCGGCGGAGGGGCTGGAGATCACCTCGCTCAGGATGGCCGAGCTGCCCTTCGGCGCAGCCAGGCTGCGCCACGAGGCGGCCCTGCGTGCCGAGGGCTCACGGATCACGCTGACGATCAGGACGTACGACCCGTTCGGGGTGCTGGCCGCCAATCCGGGCTGGAAGGCGTTCGCGCAGTTCGGCAGGCACCGGGTCGAGCTGGCGCCGCGCGCGCTCGACGGCGGCGGCCACCTGAGCGAGGCGACCGTCGACCTCGCCGCGCTGGGCCGGGGGCGCTTCGGCCACGACAGCCACTACGACCCGAGGATCTCGATCGTCAGGCCCGACGGCCGGGTCACCTCGGACCGGCTGCTCGTCGACCCTGCGGCCGAACCGATCCGGCTCACCGTCCCCTGCCACGAGATCACGGCCGGGGCCGAGGGACAGGCGGCGTTCCTGCGGGTGCGGTGGCGGCGCAGGGGTCCGCTGCGGCGGATGGCCCCCAGGCTGGGCAGGGCCCGCGCCGGGCTGCTGCGACGGCTGAGCACTCCCGGGCTGAAGCTCCGCCTCTACCGGGCATTGATCAGGATCGTCCCGCCCCGCAGGGATCTGGTGCTGTTCGAGGCGGACGTCGGCGCCGGGTACACCGGGAATCCCCGCTACGTCTACGAGGAGCTGAGAAGACGGCGGGCGCCGTTCGACATGGTCTGGTCGGTGGCCAGGAACCGGCGGAACTTCCCCGGCGACGCCAGGCTGGTGCGGCGGATGAGCTGGCGCTACCTGTGGACCATGGCCAGGGCGGGCCACTGGGTCGACAGCCACGGTCTGCCGCTGGCCTACCCCAAGCCCGCCGGGACCCGCTACCTGCAGACCTGGCACGGCCAGGGCGTCAAGACGGTCGGCTTCGACGCCCCCGACCTGCGCGCCGACTTCGCCGAGCCAAGAAGACGCTGGCGGGCCGCCGTCGCGCGCTGGGACGCGCTCGTCATGCCGAGCGCGGAGTTCGAGCGGATCTTCGTGTCGTCCAACGGGTACGACGGGCCGGTGCTGCGGTACGGCTCGCCCCGGTGCGACGTGCTCGTCAACGGCGACGACGAGGCCGTACGGCGCGCCAGGGACCTGCTGGAGCTCCCCCCTGACCGCAGGGTGCTGCTGTACGCGCCAACCTACCGGGACCGGGCCACGTTCTCCGGGCGGTCGGTCAGGGCCGACCTGGACATGATGGCCGGGGCGCTCGCCGACGACTGGGTGGTGATCCTGCGCACCCATCCGGTCGAGCGCTACACGGTGCCGGAGCACCTGCGCCACTTCGTCCGCCCCGCCGGATCGTATCCCGAGGTCAACGACCTGATGCTGGCCTCGGACGCGCTGCTGACCGACTATTCGTCGCTGATGTGCGACTACGCGGTGACCGGCAGGCCCATGCTCTTCCTGATCGACGACTGGGAGGAGTACCGGCGCGTCGAGCGGGGCGTCACCCACGACCTGCCCGCGATCGCCCCCGGCCCCTGCGTGACCCGCACCGAGGAGCTGATCCGCGCGCTGCGCGACCTCGACGGCGGGGCCGCGGCGTTCACCGCCAGGTACGCGAGCAAATACGCCGCCTTCCAGCGGACGTGGTGCGCGGACGAGCGGGGCCACGCCGCCGCGAAGGTGGTCGACGCCTTCTTCGGGCCCGCGCTGCCGGACGTCCCCGCCGAGCGGCGGCCGGCCAGGGTGCCCCTGCTCGGATGGCTGCGGTGAGCGGCGGCCCGAGGACCGTCCTGTTCGCCTGCCTCGACGCCGACACCCTCGGCGGGATCCAGCGGGTCACCCACACCGTGGCGCAGGGCCTGGCCGAGCGGGGGTACGACGTCCACGTGCTCGGCCTGCACCGGGCCGAGCACCCGTTCCGCTACGTGGAGCGGCCACGGTACCGGCACCACGTGATCCACCGCGCCCCGGCAGGGCGGGGGTCCTGGCTGGGCTCGCGCGGGGAACGTCTCAGACTCCGCGGGCTGCTGCGGACGCTGGGGCCCGGCTTCGCGGTGCTCTCCTCGCCGGGCGTGGTCTCCCGGCTCGGGAACCTGCTCCCGGGGCGGCTGCTGCCCATCGGGCAGTACCACGGGTCGTATGAGCACGCGCGGGGGTCGTGGCACCTCGGCTCGGTCAGCCGCGACTATGGCGGGCTGGAGAAGGCGGTGTTCCTCAGTGAGGAGGACGCGTGGCTGTTCTCCGAGCAGGCGCTGCTGCCCAACACCTGGGTGATCCCGAACCCGCTGCCCGCCTGGCCGTCGCGGACCTCGACGCTGGAGGGCCGCCGGGTGCTCGGGGTCGGCAGGCTGGAGGGCGTCAAGCGGTTCGACCGGCTGATCTCGGCGTTCGCCGCTGCCTGCCGGACCGTGGGCGAGGGCTGGGAGCTGCACCTGATCGGGGAGGGTGCGGAGCTGGACAGACTCAGGGCGCACGCGCGGGCGTGCGGGATCGCGGACCGGGTGGTGTTCCGGGGCGCGATGCCCGCGGCGGAGATGGGCCGCGAGTATCTGGACGGGTCGGTGCTCGGGCTGTCCAGCGAGCACGAGGGGCTGCCGCTGGTGCTGGGCGAGGCCGCCTCGCACGGGGTGCCCTCGGTGGCGTTCGACGTTTCCGGCGGGGTACGGTCGCTGATCCTCCACGGGAGGACCGGGCTGCTCGCGCCCGCGGCCGACGTGCCTGCCCTGGGGACCGCGCTGGCCGGGCTGATGGCCTCGAAGCGGGAGCGGCGGCGGCTTGGCGCCGCCGCTCGCGCCCACGTCGAGGCGTTCCGGCCGGAACGGGTCCTCGATCGCTGGGAGGCCCTGTTCGACCAGGTCATCCGCTGACCGCTCCCCGTCCGTCGGGTGCTTCCCGCAAGGCGGATCACCCGTTGACGGTGACCGGCTCGTTGCGCGGCAGGGGGACCCCGGCCAGCACGAGCTGCCCCGAGGTGAGCCGGGCACCCAGGGGGTTCGGCTCGCGGAGCCGTACCAGCCTGTCGAAGACGACCCTCTTCACCCGGTTCAGCTTGCGCTTGGCGGCGGTCCGCTCGTAGGCGACCATCCGCGAGGTCTCGGTCTTCGGCGCCCCGCTGAGCCCGTAGCCGTAGGCCTCAAGCCGGTCGCCGAGGATGCTCTCGCACAGCGAGACCTCCCAGGGGTCCAGCCGGTCGCGCCAGGTGCCCGTCCGCGAGGTGGTCACCTCGCCGTGGGTGCGCGCGTGCCAGGACTTGTGCTCGGGTACGGCGACGCCCGCGATCAGCCTCGGCTCGCACATGGCCGGGGCGAACTCCTCCCCGAGGAAGTCGCAGAGCCTGCGCAGCTGGGCCTCGGGGTCCGACGTCAGGTCCTCGTAGCGCAGCTCGTGGTAGCTGTTCTCGGGGAGCTTCGGCGCGCCGTGCCTGGCGAAGTCGATCGCCTCGGCCCAGGCGGAGACGGCGCTGTAGACGCTCCCGTTGTACCAGGGCATCTCCTTCAGCGACGCGACACAGTCCCGGCCGTCCCTGATCAGGTGCACGAACTGCGCGTCGGGGAAGAGCCGCAGCAGCACGTCGATGTTCTGGAAGTAGGAGGGCCGCTTGTCCCCCCAGCGCGGCTTGCCGTGGTGGGTTGCGTACATGCGCAGCACGATGCCCAGCGCGGAGCCGAGCGTCGGCGGCCCCTCGACGATCTGCCCGACCACCTCCTCGCCGTCGAGCCGTAGTTCGTGGAAGCGCGACTGGCGGCGGTTGACCACCCATTCGGCCAGCTCGCGCCTGCGTACCGGATCGTTCAGATCGCCGAAGTGCAGCCGCCGTTGGTAGGCGGCGACCATGAACCGGGTCTCCGGGGGAATCGCGATGCGGGGGTGGGAGTGCAGCATGAGCTGCAGCAGCGTCGTCCCCGACCGGGGACAGCCCACGATGAAGATCGGTCGATCCGACTGCATTCTCAGACCTTCGCCAGCTCGCCCAGCTGCCGGGTGGTGAGCTTCGCAGCCACCGGGCTCGGCTCGCGGAACCGGTTGATGCGGTCGCGGAACTCCTTGCGCCTGCGGGCCCAGCGCCGCTTCGAGGCGACGCTCGCGCACGCGTCGATGTGAGCCTTACTCGCCTTGGGTGCGCCGCTCAGCTCGTAGCCGTTCGCCGTCAGCCGCTCGGCCAGCACAGTCTCGCAGACGGAGACCTCCCACGGCTCCAGCCTGGCCTTCCAGGAGCCGGACCTGGCCGTGGTCACGTCGCCGTGGGTGTTGCTGTGCCAGACCTTGTGCTGCGGGATCGCCATCCGGGCCACATGGTACGGCTCGCTCATCGCCGGGTCGTAGTCCTCACCGAGGAAGTCGCAGAGCTTGCTCAGCTCGGTCTCCGGGTAGGCCGTCAGGTCCTCGTAGCGCAGCTCGTAGTAGCTGTCAGCGGGAAGATTCCTGGCGTGCCTGCGGCCGTAGTCGATCGCCTCGGCCCAGTTGGTCACCGCGTGGAAGACGTCCTTGGTGTACCAGGGCATCTCCTTCAGCGACGCGACGCAGTCCCGGCCGTCCCTGATCAGGTGCACGAACTGCGCGTCGGGGAAGAGCCGCAGCAGCAGGTCAACGTGGTGGAAGTAGCTCGGCCGCTTGTCGCCCCAGCGGGACTTGCTGTACTGCTCGGCGTAGGAGCGGAAGGCGATCCCCATCGCGGAGCCGAGCGTCGGCGGCCCGGCGACGATGTCCTCGATCAGCTTCTCCCCGTCGAGCCTGAGCTCCTTGAACTTGGTGTCCTTGTCGCTGACGATCCACCGGGCCAGCCTGCGCCGGTTCGCCTGCTCGCGCAGGTCGCCGAAGACGAACCTGCGGTAGTAGCCGGGCACCACGAACCGTGTCTCGGGCGGCACCGCGATGCGTGGGTGGGAGTGCAGCATGAGCTGCAACATGGTGGTACCGGAACGCGGACAGCCGATCACGAAGATCGGTCGGTCGGACTGCATGTCAACGAACCCCCGTAAAAGATGATCAAACAGGTACGCGCTGCGTGTTCTCCGGGCGCGGCACCGGAGGCGCGGACCGGGTGAACCGCCACATGCGGTAGATCAGCACGATCTCGTTCAGCAGGAGCAGCAGTCCCGCCACGGTCGCGATGGGCACGAGGACGGCCCTGCCGATCAGCGGGCCGACCACGAACACCGCGGCGTGGAACTCGATCCCGCTGATCAGGTGACTCCGCACCCGATGCTTGATGAGGAAGCGGCCGAACCTGCGCCGCACGGTCGGCGGCTTCGGCGGCCGATACGCCCCGGTGCGGTCCTTGATCGGGCGCGGAGGCCGGCTCTCCCTGACCGTCTCACGGACGCGCTTCATCTGCGGCGCGTTCACGTAGCGGAACAGGTCGAGCACCGCGACCCCGGCACCGAGCAGGACGAACGAGATGTCCCCTGTCGCCGCGTACTGACCGAACGCCAGGCCGGAGGCGCAGCAGACCACCCTGATGCGATCTCCCACGTAGTCGAGCCAGAGGCCGAACGCGGTTCCCGTCTCCTTGAGACGGGCGATCTTCCCGTCCATGCAGTCGACCATGAAGCTCACGTAGAACAGCGCGGCCCCCGCCACGAGCTGCCCGAACGCGAAGCAGGCCGCCGACCCCAGTCCGAGGAGCAGCGACAGACGGGTGAGCCCGTTCGGCGTGACGTCTGTGTGGTTGGCGACGAGAAGCGTGAGCCTGCACGCCACCGGGTCGACCAGGAAGACTGTCCACCAGGAGTCTTTTCGTTTCCGGGTCGCGTGAACGTCGTTCAACGAATAGGCCCTCATGCCTTCCAGCATGGCCACCCACAGTGATCGGAAGCTGACACTCTGGAGGCATGAGGGGATCTCCATACCGGTTCTTGACCAGCAGTGGCATACGGTGGCACAGGCCCCGCTTCGCCGCCTCGGCCGCCGGCGGAGCCGTTGGCGGGCGAGCCGCAGCCGAGACCACGAGGACCGCGGACGGCCGATCCCGCGAGGTCAGCCCGGCAAGGAACGGCCGACGGGCAGCGCGTCGCCGCTTGTCATCCCGGGGGTCTGCGCCGGGCCGTACGGGGCCGGGAGCGCCCGCTTTTCACAGGACATCGTGACACTCACGCCCCAGGAGCGATGTACGGCCCCGATAAGATGCCAATTCTCCTGAAGTCACTCGACCCGGAAGCCCCCCTCATGAAGTCTCCCGCCCGACTGCTCCTGGCCACCTCGTGCGTGGTGGCCCTGTTGTCCGCGCCCACCCCAGCATGGAGCGCCAACAAGCCGAAAGCGGACAAGACCAACTCGGTGGACTGCGCGAAGGTCAAGTGCATCGCGCTGACGTTCGACGACGGCCCCGGCAAATACGCCAACCAGTTGCTCGACACGCTTAAGAAGACCAAGTCCAAGGCCACCTTCTTCCTCGAGGGCCAGTACGTGAAGTCCCGTCCCGCCTTCGCCAAGCGGATGGCAGAGGAGGGCCACGAGCTCGGCAACCACAGCTACACCCACCCTCACCTGCGTGACGCGGACGAGGACAAGATCCGCGAAGAGCTCACCCGGACCCAGGACATCGTCAAGCAGGCGACCGGCAAGACGCCCACCCTTCTGCGCCCGCCGTACGGCGAGCTGGACGAAAGGGTCCAGGCGATCGCGAAGGAGATGCAGCTGCCGATCGTGCTGTGGAACGGCGGTTCCCGCGACTGGGCGACCAGGAACGAGAAGGCCATCTACGACGAGGTGCTCAAGAACGCCAAGCGTGACGGGGTCATCCTCATGCACGACTGGGTCGAGCAGACCGTCAAGGTGATGCCGAAGCTGATCGCCACGCTGCAGAAGCAGGGCTACCACCTCGTGTCGGTCTCCTCCCTGCGCGGCGCCGAGGACCTGCAGCCGGGCGACATCTACCCGGTGGGCACCGACGACGAAAACCTCTCCGCGGAGACGCCCAGCTCGCCGGAGGCCGCGGAGGCCGAGGCCACCGAAGACGGCGACTGAGTCAGCCTCCTGCCGAAGCGTTGCATGGGCAGCTCGACGTAGCGATAGGTCAGCCAGCTCAGGCAGACAACCACGACGAGGAAAGCCGCCGACACCGAAACCTGCACCACCTGCGGCAGGGCCCGCACATCCCCGACAAGGGCGTATGTGAGCCTCAGCAGCGGGTGGTGCAGCAGGTAAAGCGAGTAGCTGATCAGCCCGAGCCAGACGAGGAAGCGGGGAAGGCGGCGTCCGCGCAGGGCCATGGCCCCGGCGAACGTCGCCCCCGCGAGCGCGATCGTGGTGAACCACACCCCGGGCTGAACCCACCACCAGCCCGCCTGGATCGACCACACCGGGGCGAGCGCCACGAGCAGGGTCGCGACGGCCACCGGCGCGAGCCCGCCCGTGCCCTGCTCCCAGCGGCGGATCGCGGTCCCGGTGAACATCACCGCCAGGATCGCCGCCCCCAACCACGGAACGAACCCGGCGAAGAGCGTCAGCACGACGGCCATCACGCCGAGGACGCAGGCGGCGACGGTCCGGAACCGGCCGCTGATCACGCACACCAGGCCCACGCAGAACAATGCCCCCGACACGTACGCGGGCCAGGGGCCCCCGAGCAACGGAGCGGACAGCACCAGGCCCGCCCCGAGGCCGACGGCGCCGAAGCCGACGGCGAGGACCCCGCTCCTGCGGTGCAGGCCGCGCACGAACAACGCGGTCACCAGCAGGTAGAAGACCATCTCGTAGGAGAGCGTCCACATGGTGTCGGCCAGGCCGCCCATGTGCACGACGTCCAGCAGCATCGTGACGTGCCCGGCGACGGCCGACAGGTCACGAGGCACCTGCTGGCGGACCGGCAGCCAGAACGCCATGACCAGGACGAGGGCCACGACCAGCAGGTAGATCGGGTAAAGCCGGAAGATCCTGCTGATCCAGAAGGCGCGGACGTCCCCGCGCCCTTCCAGGGAGACCGGGATGATGTAGCCGCTGACCAGGAAGAACACCAGAACGCCGTACATCCCGAGGTTGAACCAGTACGGTCTGAGGGCAGGCATGAACCATGGCAGCAGGTGTTCCAGCAGCACCGCGACCGCGCCGAGCCCACGGAGCGCGTCCAGCCAGGCCAGCCGCGCACCGGCGACGGGTCGAGAGGGCGGGGAAACAGCGGGGGGGATAACCACCCGCCCCAACTTACCTGCCCATTACCTCCGAAACCGGATTAACCCCCACACGGCGCTCCAACCTCTACGACGCCCTCCGGGCGTGCGGCCTCCGGGATGACGGATAGGGGGCGGTGGAAGTACCGGTGAATGACTGATTCCTCGTTCCACGCACCTCCGTAGCGTTTGACCTGCGAGAACGAAAGCGGAAAACACCGCAGGCAACGAGGAGGACGTCATGAGCGACACCGTCAAGCTGGTCGAGCGTTACATCGCCGCCTGGAACATCACCGACGCCGCCGAGCGCCGCGCGGAGATCGACGCCGTCTGGACCGAGGACGCCCGCTACGTCGACCCCCTCGTCGACGTCACGGGACGCGACGCGATCGACGCGACCATCGCCGCCGTCCAGCAGCAGTTCCCCGGCCTGGTCTTCACTCCGGGTGACGACGTCGACGCCCACCACGACGTGGCCCGTTTCACCTGGAACCTGGGCCCGGAGGGCGGCGAGCCGATCGTGGTCGGCTTCGACGTCGCGGTGCTGACCGAAGACGGCCGCATCAGGACCGTCCACGGCTTCCTCGACCGGGTCCCCACCGTCTGACCCCGCGCCCGGTCGTCCGCCGGGTTCCCCTCAACGCGGCCCCCGGAGGAGGACTCCGGGGGCCGCGCCGTTTCGTGCGGGGGTCCTACTCCCACTCGATGGTGCCCGGGGGCTTGCTGGTCACGTCGAGGACCACTCGGTTGACCTCGCGGACCTCGTTGGTGATCCGGGTGGAGATGCGGGCGAGCACGTCGTAGGGGACGCGGGACCAGTCGGCGGTCATGGCGTCCTCGCTGGAGACGGGGCGCAGCACGATCGGGTGGCCGTAGGTGCGGCCGTCGCCCTGGACGCCGACCGAGCGGACGTCGGCGAGCAGCACGACCGGGCACTGCCAGATGTCGCGGTCGAGACCGGCCCTGGACAGCTCCTCGCGGGCGATGGCGTCGGCCTCGCGGAGGATCTCAAGGCGGTCGCGGGTGACCGAGCCAACGATGCGGATGCCCAGGCCGGGGCCGGGGAACGGCTGGCGCCAGACCATCGCGGCCGGCAGCCCGAGCTCCTCGCCCGCGCGGCGGACCTCGTCCTTGAACAGCGCGCGGAGCGGCTCGACCAGCGTGAACCGCAGATCGTCGGGGAGACCGCCGACGTTGTGGTGGGACTTGATGTTGGCGGTGCCGGTGCCGCCGCCCGACTCGACCACGTCGGGATAGAGCGTGCCCTGGACGAGGAAGTCGACCGGGCCGTCGGCGAGGATGGCGCGCTGCTCGTCCTCGAAGACCCGGATGAACTCGCGCCCGATGATCTTACGCTTCTCCTCGGGGTCCGTGACGCCTTCGAGGGCCTTGAGGAAGCGCTCCTGGGCGTCGACCACCCGGAGCTTGACCCCGGTGACGTCGACGAAGTCGCGCTCGACCTGCTCGGCCTCGCCCTTGCGCAGCAGCCCGTGGTCAACGAACACGCAGGTCAGCCGGTCACCGATGGCCCGCTGCACCATGGCTGCCGCGACCGCGGAGTCGACGCCGCCGGACAGGGCGCAGATGGCGCGGCCCTCGGGGCCGATCTGGGCGTGGACCGCCTCGACGGCGTCCTCGACGATGTTGAGCATCGTCCATGAGGGGCGGCACCCCGCCGCGTCGAGGAAGTGCTTCAGGACGGCCTGGCCGTGCTCCGAGTGGAGGACCTCGGGGTGGAACTGCACGCCGTACAGGCCCAGCTCGGGGTGCTCGAACGCGGCGACCGGCGTCTCTGCGGTCACGGCCGTGACGAGGAAGCCCTCGGGGGCGGCGGCGACGCTGTCGCCGTGGGACATCCAGACCGACTGCCTCGCGGGCAGCCCGGCGAAGAGCACGCCCTCCTGGGACACGTCGAGCTGGGTGCCGCCGTACTCCGCGATGCCGGTCCTGGCCACATGGCCGCCGAGCGCCTGGGCCATGATCTGGAAGCCGTAGCAGATGCCGAAGGTGGGCACCCCGGTCTCGAACAGGCCCGCGGGCGCGGCCGGGGCTCCTTCGGCGTAGACCGAGGAGGGACCGCCGGACAGGATGATGGCCTTGGGATTCTTGGCCATCATCTCCTCGACCGGCATCGTCGACGGGACGATCTCGGAGTAGACGTGGCATTCACGCACCCGTCGCGCGATCAGCTGCGCGTACTGCGCACCGAAGTCGACGACAAGGACCGTGTCGAACTCAGACACAAGACCCCCAAAGGAAACACAGCGGTCCTCTCAGTCTATCGGCGCCTGTCAGCACGGTTACTCACCGGCGGAAAGACACCACCCCGCACGACCGCCCATCGGCGGAAAGGCACCGGTCCGCGTAGTTACTCACCGCGGAAAGCGGGGACAGACCGCCTGGGGGCCCACCAGCCGCCGGAGGGCCCACTCGCGTCGCCGTTCCCTGACCGCGATGACCAGGCGGTCGCCGGTACGCCCACCCGTGTGGGCACGTCACACCATCACGGAGGTCGGTCATGCCGGGTACGGGAGTCATCGTCACCGGCGGCGCGTCCGGGATCGGACGGGCCTGTGCGCTGGCCCTCGCCGAAACCGGACGCCCCGTCGCCGTCTGGGACCGCGACGAGGCCGGAGCGAGGAAAACCGCGTCCTTCGCGGCGATGAACGGCTCGACCGCGGCCGCGATCCACGTCGACGTCACCCACGGCTCGGCCTTCGCCGCGGCGATCACCACGACCCGCGACGCCCTCGGCTCGATCGGCGGTCTGGTGCACGCAGCCGGAATCGGCGTCCCCACCACGGTCGCCGACCTCACGGAGGCGTCCTGGGACGCCGTGCTCAACGTCAACCTGCGCGCCCACGCCCTGCTGACCCGGGCCCTCCTCGACGACCTGCGGCAGCACGAAGGCTCGGCGATCGTGGGCGTCTCGTCGGTCGCGGGCCTGGTCGGGTTCGCCTTCCTGCCCGCCTACTGCTCCTCGAAGGCGGGGTTGCTGGGCCTGACCCGGTCCATGGCCCAGGAGTTGGCGCCGATCCGGGTGAACGCCGTCTGTCCCGGCTACATCGACACCCCCATGCTCACGGGTGTCACCGACGGCGACCCGGAGCTCATGGGCTCCCTGGAGCGGAAGTCTCCGTTCGGCCGTCTCGGCCGCCCCGAGGAGGTCGCGGCAGCCGTACGGTTCCTGATGAGCGACGAGGCGTCCTTCATCACCGGCGCCCACCTCGTGGGGGGGGGCGGGGGGGGCGCCCGCGGCCCCCCCGCACCCCGGAGACGGGGGATATTTGCGACCGGCGCGCCGGGCGGGGGGGGCGCCGGGGGGGCGGGGGGGGGGGGTTGTGTGGGG